>JBNGED010000323.1:0-3552 GCA_049975605.1 Sediminispirochaetaceae bacterium
GGGCTGGCAGTGCTCTTTTCATGCGCGACGGCTCCTTCCGGATCGGCAGGTGCGGCCCGGGAACCGGCACGGAAGGCTGAGCCGGTAGTGAGCGGGAATCCAATGTACTATGCGACCGGCAACGGTTCGAGCCAGACTGCGGCAATGAACAGCGCGAAGATGAATGCTGTCCGCAAGGCGGTACAGGATGCGATAGGGGTTCCGACTGCCATGGCCAAGCGGAGTCAGATCGAACAGATCTTCTCCGACGACGGCAATGCGAACAGTTACGTGATCACTTCGACAACCGAGATATTGGCCCGCTCGGGACAGGAAGGAAGCTTCACGGTGACCCTCGGTGTGAGGATCAATCTGGAAGCGGTGAGCAGTATCCTTCGGGCGAATGACATCTACGGCAATCAGGTACTGCCGCAGGGCGGTGAGGTCGCGCTTGCGGATCAACAGCCCCCTTCTTTTGCTGCTCCGCAGCCGGCCGCCGGATCTTCAAGTGCAGCGGAGGGTTCCGCCCAGGCGCAGCCTCAGGCCGAAGAGCAGACTGTCGCTGCTGCCGCTCCTGCTGAAGAGACACCCCTCGATCCGGAGAAGGCCGCCATTGTCCGCAATATTGTCGACAATCTGAACTACATGGTCTATTACAACGAAGAGACGGTCACCAATCCTTTTCTCGTAAAGACCGCGGTCGGTATGGCCAACAAGTATCTCTCCCAGCAGGGGCTTGATTATGTGGACCTCGAACAGATCGAAAGGATCAAGGAGGACCAGCTGGCCGCTTATGAGGCGGAGACCGGTCAGGGTGTGTCGGTGATCCAGTGGATAGCCGGGAAGCTCAACGCCGATATCTATATAGAGGTCAGTCTCGCTACCGAGACCGAGCAGCGGGGCGGACGGTACTATGGGAGTGCGAGCGTGAGCCTGAAGAACTTCGATGCCTCCACCGGGGCCGGACGGGGGACTGCGTACTATCAGACGGTGCCGCCGGCGATGAGCACCGTCAGCACGGAGGACGCTGTCAACAACGCGGTCGCTTCGGCAACCTACAGGGCGATGGAGGAGGCCCTGAGGCAGGCGCAGGTGTTCACCGAAAAGGAACTGCGGCAGGGGCTGAGGTATCAGCTCGTCCTCCAGAATACACCGGATGCCCGGACTATGCGCGACTTTGCCAGGAAGATGGAGCGCAAGGTCGAAGAGATAAAGAGGCTCTCCTACTCGCCCGCCGAGACCAAATACGAAGTGCGGCTGATTGGTGAGATGAGTGATCTCGAGGATATCGTCTACGATATTTCCGAATCGGTTGATGGTCTGGAGGGACTGTTCCTCGTGTATCAGCGGGGCAGTTCGATCACCTTCGATACTGGAATGTAAACGCCGAGGCGTTGAAGATTATAGAATAGAGAATATGCAGAGGAGCTTGTAAAAATGCGAGTGCGAACCAGACTAAGTGTAATTGCAGGTATTGGAATACTGGTCATGCTGATGGGATGTGCCACGGCATCGGGACCTCAGGGAGGAGCGAGTGGAGACATGCCCGATTGGGTCATGACTCCCCCGGCGGATACCGCCGAGAATATGTACTTCGTCGGAGCGGGTTCCGACTCAGGCAGTGATGAAGCTGCTGCCCGTCAGCAGGCGGCGGGAGATCTGGTTTCATCGATAACGCGGTTCCTGGGAGTCAAGGTAACCAATGAGACCACCGTGGAAGCGAGGGACAGCCTGAACAAGTTCACTTCATCCCTTTCTCAGACGATCCAGGAGGAGTCGGAAGCCAGACTCGGCAATTTCAGGATCAAGGACAGCTACATCGAACGCCGCGGCAGCCTGGTCAATGTCTATCTCCTCGGAGAGTACGACAAGCAGTCGCTGCTGGAAGAGAAGGCACGGCTCAAGGCCCTCTTCGAAGAGCGGCAGGAAGCTGTTTCCGGTCCGGAGCTGGAAGGGGACCGGCTCGTTTCGGCAGGTAAATACTACGATGCCGCGGTGCAGTATTTGACGGCGGCGCTGGCTGCTTCCAAGGGCCAGATAGACAATGCCGATGTGAAATACGAACGCAACATGAACAAGGCGCGGGAGGCCATTTCTCAGATAGAGCTCGTCAAGCAGAACGACAACCTGATCGGCAACTTGAAGGAACCCTTCTCCGAACCCTTCGTGCTCAAGGTGACAGCCCAGGGTCTGTCTTCCGGACAGGGGCTCAGCGGAGTACCGGTAAAGGTAGTCTACAAAGAGCTTCGCGACACCGGCCGGGCCCGGGTTGCCAGCGAGACGATACTCAGCGGGCCGGAAGGGATTGTGGAGTTCATACACCCGGTGCCGCAGTTCGTCGGCCGCGAGACGCTGAAGATGGAGCTCGACTTCTCCGCTTCACTCGAAGCGCTAGAGGATGTTCCCGACGCGTTCTACCCGCAGCTCGAGGCGGTGGAGAGCATGATCGGGGACAAGGAGGCCAGCTTCGTCTACAATGTCGTATCAGCGGCCCGAAATGTTCCGACTGCCGTGATGATAGCGGACGTCGACAACGGCGGAACCGCTCTCAACCGGAGCGAAACCGCCTCCGGTGTCCTGGAGGTGCTTACCCAGCAGGGATTCTCGGTGGGGACCATACCGGTACGGATGAACCTTCTGCAGAGTTCGGATGCCGAGTTGATCGCTCAGGTGCGCAGCCAGTTCGGCAGCCGCTACAGCCGGGTGATCTTCGGTACGGTGGGAATCAGCGACTTCCGGGAGGACAATAAACGGTACATGGTGAAGGTGTCGGGCGACATCAAAGTCGCCGATCTCCAGACGGGCGAGATCATCTACTCGTCCGGCAACATGTTCAAATCCGCGATAGGGCAGAATCTTCAGAGCGCGATGTCGGCGGCATTCAAACAGTTCGGTAAATCCCTGGGTGAATCCCTCGCGCGCAGTCTCCCGTAAGCGCGAAGCTCCGTACCTTCGGATTCAAACCGCCGGTTGGGTCTGCCTTTCCGGCGGTTATTTTTTCTCTTCTTCCTCTTCCATTTCCCGTTTGAGCTTTTCCAGTTCTTCTTCCACAACAACGGCGTTCAATTCATCGTGAAGGGTGTCCGGATCTCCCGCAAGGGAGTAGAGGGACTGCAGGAGATGTTCTGTGCTTACCGACTGCTGCGGTATGGATGATTCTATATCGTACTTTGTCTGTACTTCCCGGAATTCCTGAAGGACCTGCTGTTCTTCATCCGACAGCCGTCTCCGTGTTTCCTCAGCTTCGGAGAGTCTGCGTCGGGCTTCCTCCAGAAGATCGGTCCTGCGGTTCTCTTCCGCCAGCCTGACTCTGCGGTTCCATTTGTCGCATTCGGCCTGCTGCTCCTCCAGGGCGCGCCTCGTCTTCTTGATGGTGGTGAGAAGACTTATCAGATATTCTCTGCTTGCCTTTTGATACTCATCCATAGTCCACACTATACCACAGGGTCTATTGAATTTTAACTACCCCAAAGATTATGGTTGATGGTTCAGCGGGAAAAAAAGCATAGTCGCACGGCCTACTGCAGGGCAAACTTGGGCAGCGGATACCAGTTCTCCCCGAAGGGCGTCTCG
>JBNGED010000324.1:0-3546 GCA_049975605.1 Sediminispirochaetaceae bacterium
GCCCTGTTTCTTGCCCGGTGAAGCCTCGATTTTGCCGTTCCGGCCGGAATGTTCAGCAGCTCCGCTATCTGTTCGACTGTGAATCCTTCGATATCTTTCAGAAGAATAATACTTCTTTCTGACTCCCGCAGCTTCCCGAGTATCGTATAGAGGAAAATCCGATCATCATTATCGAGGCCTTCAGGGATCAGAGTGCGTCCATTCTCACGTTCCAGGGCTTCGCTCCCGAAGACTCTTCTCCGCTTCTTCAGGGACCGCAGCTGATCGATCCCCTTGTTCCTCGTCAACCTGTAGAGGAAGGTGAGAAAGGATGATTCGAAGCGGAACCTGTACAGCGATGTGCTGAGGGCTATGAGGACCTCCTGTTCCGCCTCTTCAGCATGTTCATCCCATCCGCCGAAGACCCCGAAGAGGACTTTGCGGATGAAGCTGCGGTGACGGGAGACAAGTAAATTGAAAGCTTCGTCGTCTCCAGTGCCGCAGTATTCAGCGATAAGGTCCTTATCGGTCACGCTGCCGGAACTCCTTGCGCAGCCGCAGGAACCTGAGCCATCTGTCTTCGCCGAGGATCTTGCGTGTCTCGATACTCTGCTTGATACGGGCCATCTCCATCTTCAGTTTCCACTCCAGTGATTCACGCAGCAATTCTTCTATTTCACGCATATCGGGATCCGGATCGAGCATCAGTTTCTCCAGCCGCGCCTGGAGTATCTTCTGCTCCGCCGCAGCCTCCTGGGCCGTCATCTGCGTGCTGCGGTTTATCTCCAGTATTCTATCATACTCGGCTTCTTCAATGTCGAGGCGCTTCAACAGTGCCTCTTCCTGGAAATCCTGGGCCCCTGCAACCGTTGCGGCGACGGCTATAACTATGCACAATACCACTGTTTTTTTCAGATTCATCCCATCTCCTCCTGCTTGTCTTTTACTGTTAGTCGATAGGCGTGATCAAAAGGTTCCCCTGTGTGCGGAGTTTTTTTAAATATCTACCCCGGTCATGACCGCATAACCGGGGTAGCATTAAAAATGAATGGAGAAAACAGATAAAGGCACCACTCTTATTTAACTGGAACCTTCACCGGCTTTTCATAGTTCTTCTTGGGCATTTCGATGGTCAGGATACCGTTCTTCATGCTCGTCTTGGCCTTCTTCGGCTGCACGGTTTCCGGAAGATCTATCTTCCGTACGTAAATTCCGTCCTCGAGCTCCTGAATACTGTCTTTTTCTTTCTTCAGTCCCTTAACCCTCCGTTTGCGGCCTTTGATGGTCATTTCATTGATGTTCATCTTCACCGTTACGTCTTTCCGCCGGGTACCCGGCATCTCAATAGCCACAAAGAACTCTCCGGGAGTCTCGCGAAGATCGGTCACCGGAGTAATTTCCTTCAGAATGACCTTCGGCTTCGCTTCGCCCTTCGTTTTCTTTCCCTTCTTCATTTTCTTAGGAGCCTCGTCTTTCTCATTTTTGAGAGTTACACTGGCTTCATCCGACATACAATCGCCCCCTTGTTATTGGTATTGTACAGGCATACGCCTGCTATTCTTCATCCTCTTCACTCTCTTTGACATTCTTCTCGCTGCGCAGGAGCAGGAACGATTCGAGTTCTTCACCGTCGTCACTGCGTCTGACAGCCCTGATCTCGACGTTCAAATCGAGCTCGTGCATGTAGTCGCAGAGTGTGGATATCTTGATATCATGCCGTGATTCTATTTTGGACACCGACGCCTGTTTGAACGACTTGATCGCTTTCTGCTTGATACCAAGATGCTTACGAAGCTCCTTCAGGCTCATCTCGTATTGTATCTTCTTTTTCTTCTTTTTCATTTATTCCCTGTAGTGAATATTATAATGTATAGTGAATATTTATACAAGAAAAGTCGACAAAAAACTGGAAAAAACCGGCCCGCCTGGAGCGGACCGGATGATTACTGTCTCAGCATTAGTCAGTAAAGTTCTTAGATGGAGATCGCCGCCTGATAAGCGGATTTTGTCGCCTCGAACACACGTCCGCAGGAGAAGGAGTCGCCGATGTTGTACATCTCCTTCGCAGCTCCTATTTTCTGACATTCGAGAAAGTACTGTTCATTCGGTTTGCCCCCTACCGCCAGTACGACCAGATCGGCTTCGAGCGCTTCTTCCTGGAGCTGAGGTCTTATTTTTTTCTCAAAAGGGTTGTCGATATTTTCGGGAAGCAGCGGACTCCAGGTAACATACGGGTCCGGCACCGTTTTGGATATGTTCTTCTCGATTATGCATTCGGAATCCCGTACTTCCTTGAGAACGGCGCAGTTGATCAGTTCGACCCCCAGATCCTGAAGATAATGCAGAAGGTATCCCCGGTTGGCCGTGCACACGCCCTCCATGAAGTGGGGAAGCATCTCGACCACTTTGACCTCGCGGCCCATCTCGTGACGGCACATGTATGCCGTTTCACACCCCACTTCGCCTCCGCCGATGATTACGATGTTCCGGGCTTCCCCTGCAATGGAAGGATCCTTCAGCAGATCAACGGCATTCACCACCTTCGGGCTGTCGATTCCCTTTACAGGAAGAGTGCTCTGTACGGTTCCGGCAGCGCACACGATAACGTCGTATCCGTCCTTCTTCAGCTCTTCGGGCGTGACCGCCGACCCGGTTCTTACTGTGAGCTTCATCTCTGTCCGCGCGTGTTCAACTTTGCGTCTCAGATAGTTCAGGTAATTCAGCACATCGAATTTTATGTGCGGCCGGGAACCCGGAACGAGCATGCCCCCGATCTCCTTCTCCTTCTCGAACAGTACGACACTGTGGCCGCGCTGAGCGGCGACGAGGGAAGTTAATATCCCGGCGGGGCCGGCTCCGACAACAGCTACTTTCTTCTGGACCAACGCCGGCGCCATCTCCCGGCCGTCGAAGACCTCCTCGAAGCCGGAACGGGGGTTCACGGCGCACTGCGGATGGCCTCCTTCAACGAACTCGTTGATGCACCCTTCCTGATCGCCGATACAGGGCCGTATTTCATCCACCCTTCCGGCATACGCCTTTTTCGGCCATTCCGGATCGGCCAGGAGAGGTCTGGCCAGCATGATCATGTCGCAGCAGTCTTCCCGCAGCGCCTTCTCGGCCAGATCGGGATACCCGAGCTTGCCGACCGCGACGATCGGCACATCGAGCCCCTTGTTCGACTTTATTCCCCTGCCGGCAAAGTGTTCCTTGGCCATTCTTGCAATTTCCAGGAAACATCCCGGCGGCATCGGAGCAGGCGGGTGCGGAAGCCACCAGTTGTCGTAGCAGCCAAGATCCACGTCGAAGAGGTCGACTCCCGCCGCGACGAGGGCTTCCATGTATGCGAGGGATTCACCGATCCCGCGCTCGTCGCGGAATTTTTTCAGCGACTTCACCGAGCTCATGCGCTCGCTGTAGGTTTCGTTCAGTGCGAGGCTGAGGTCTATACGGTACATGATCGGGTAATCGGGGCCGACCCGCTTCCGCATCTCCTTCACCATTTCGACGCCGAAGGCCTGCACGTCGGCGAATTTTCCGAGACTGCGGCGATTGAAGGCCCTGTTG
>JBNGED010000325.1:0-3546 GCA_049975605.1 Sediminispirochaetaceae bacterium
CGCAAGGCTTCCACCCTTTCAGGGGGAGAGGCCCAGCGGATCCGGCTGGCAACCCAGATCGGCTCATCCCTCGTGGGTGTGCTGTATATTCTGGATGAGCCGACCATCGGGCTCCATCAGCGGGACAATGAACGCCTGATCAAGACCCTGCTTCAACTGAGGGACGTCGGAAATACGCTGATCGTGGTGGAGCACGATGAGATGACTCTGCGAAGCGCGGATTACATAGTTGATCTCGGACCGGGAGCGGGAATACACGGCGGTCGGGTGACAGCCCAGGGAACGATCGAGGATATTCTCGCCAGCGGGGAGAGTCTGACCGGCCAGTATCTCACCGGGCGCAGGAAGATCGTCATCCCCTCAGAAAGGCGGCCGGGAAATGGTAAAAAGATCGTGGTCTACGGGGCATCAGAGCACAACCTGAAGCATATCGACGTTGAATTCCCCCTCGGCAGGCTGATAGCTATAACGGGCGTTTCGGGATCGGGGAAATCGAGCCTGATGAACGACGTACTTTACCCCGCCCTGAAGAACCGCCTGGGCAGGTCCCATCAGACCGAAGGGGCCTTCGATCGGATCGAAGGGATCGAACATGTAGACAAGGTCATCAACATCGATCAGAACCCGATTGGCAGGACACCCCGCTCCAACCCGGCTACGTATGTCGGGCTCTTCACGCCGATCCGGGATTTGTTCGCCTCGCTTCCCGAGTCCAAGGCCAGGGGCTACAAGGCCGGAAGGTTTTCATTCAACGTGGCGGGTGGACGGTGTGAACACTGTCACGGCGACGGGACGATTAAGATAGAGATGCATTTCCTGTCCGATGTATACGTGACCTGCGACGTGTGCAAGGGTAAACGGTTCAACAAGGAGACCCTGGACATACGTTACAAGGGCAGGAACATTCACGATGTACTGGAGATGGATGTCGAAGAGGCGAGGGAGTTTTTTGCCAGGATACCGGCGGTGAAACGGAGGCTGGATACCCTGCACGCGGTAGGACTCGATTATCTCAAGCTGGGACAGTCCGCGCTGACACTCTCAGGAGGCGAAGCCCAGCGGGTGAAGCTCAGCCTGGAGCTGTCGAAGCAGAGCACCGGCAAGACACTCTACTTTCTCGACGAACCGACGACGGGGCTTCATTTCGAGGATGTGAACAAGCTAATGGAAGTACTACACTCCCTCGTGGACCGCGGCAACACCGTAGTGCTGATAGAACACAACCTCGATGTCATCAAGCAGGCCGACTACATTATCGATCTGGGACCGGAGGGCGGATTGAACGGCGGCAGACTGGTATGCACCGGGAGCCCCGAGGAGATAGTAGAAGCCAGGGAATCATACACGGGACGCTTTTTGGTACATGCGCTGTAAACAAAAGACAGGATCCTCATCTTCCTACATTCCCCTTCTCATTTTCCTGATAATCTGTATATTTCCGTACCCGCTCATCCCGCAGGAGAACGGCGGGGAAGAGCTTTCAGATGCGCGGCAGCTGGTGCGTGAAACAATTTACCTGGATATTACAACCGCCTCCTACTACGAGCTGCAGGACTGGCTGCTGAGGCTGGGGCTGGATACCTCGGGGACCCGTGAACAGCTCGAAAACCGCCTCCTGAACTATTACCGCGATGTATTCAGCGGGGTCCCCCTCACGTCAGTGGAAACATCGGCGGAGGGGCTGAAGGAAGCGGACCGCATGGAGATCGAGTCCGCAGGGGACCTGCAGTACGAGAAGGATGAAGAGGGGGGAGAACTCATCCGTCTCAGCGGCGGCGTCCTGCTCCACATGCGGGATGCAGACAACAATACCCTGCACACAGTGGAAGCGCAGAGCCTGATTTTCAACCGGTCCCAGAACAGCGTCAGTGCCATCGGCGACGTCCGCTACCGAATGGAGAAGGACAATACCGAACAGGATTTCCAGGGGCAGGAAATAAGCTTCGATATCGAGAACTTCCGGGGTGTATTCATACAGGGAATGAGCAGCCGTTCAGCTTCGATCGAGGAGCAGCCGGTAACCTTCTACTTCAAAGGAACCACAATTTATCGTATTCAGCGGGATGTCCTGAGACTGGAAGAGGGAATAATCAGTTCAAGCAGGATAGATGATCCTTACTACCGGATAGCTGCAGGCAATGTCTGGATCCTGGGGATCGATGAATGGGCTATCAGGGACGCTACCCTCTACATAGGACACGTGCCGGTCGCGTATATTCCGTTCTACTATCATCCCGGGGACACATTCGTGTTTCATCCCTCCATCGGAATGCGCAGCCTCGAGGGCTACTACGCGCAGACGACCACCTACTTCTTCGGACGACAGCCTGAGACGGGTGATCAGGGAGGCAGATTCTCCTTTCTCCAGGCCGTGGAAGGGGACCGGATGGAGTATGCTCAGGAGCTGCGCGGCTTTTTTCTGCATAGTACCAGAGACCCGCTGGAGCAGAACTGGATCAACCGAACGGACTCATACGGCAAGTTCCAGCTCGATTATTATACCCGGCTCGGGCTGCTGGCGGCGGTCAAGCTGGATATGCAGGACCTCGGATCGGTGAAGAACCTGGACCTGACTCTCGGCGCAGGATACACGAACTATATTTACGAACTCTCCGGCTACAGCGGCACCTACACCGCCCTGCAGTACGATTCGGATACCGGTTCCTACATCAAGAACTATCAGCAGCCATACGTCTTCGGAATGTACTTCCCCGTGCGGTTCGGTCTTGATCTTGACCTCGAGATCGAGGAGGAGAATTTCGGCTTCAGCCTCGAACTTCCCTTTTACTCGGATCTCCTGCTGAGGGACCAGCTGAACAAGCGGAACGAAACCCTCGAGTGGAGCCGGTTCCTTACAGGAGAGGGGATGATCGAACTCAACACATTCGAAGATTTCGATGATCCCAGGTTCCTTCAGCATACGACCTTCAACTGTACCTTTCTCGAAAAAGCTTCCTGGATAGATACATTCAGGGTCGTCAAGCTCGATACGCTGCTGGTAATGGACCAGGACGAGCTGGATGAAGATGATCAGGCCTTGAATAAAATAGGCTACTATTATCCCGATGTATTCACTCCTCTCGATTTCGAACTCAGTATTCGGGGTACTCTGTTCAGTACGGAGCAGGACAGGGGGAAGACGCAGGCAGGAACAACAAACGCGGATGAGGGTGAGCCGGGGATGTCTGTTGAAGATTTCAAAGAACCCGTCTGGAGGGAAGAATATTCCGGTGAAGATCTGTTCCCTCTTGATCTGAAGACGGACTACAAGGTTCCGGAACCAGGGGAGGACATACCGCTCATCAAACGGGATGTGGATCTGCCTTTTTCACATTCTTTGACCTATGCGATCGATCCGGATTTTTCCTATCACACCCAGTATGATCCGCTCTATTCCTACATCTACACGGACGGGAACGCCGACTTCACGTATGATGCCTCGATGATGCAGGGACGCTTTGAATTCACCCAGTCTACCCGTTTCAAAGGCAGATACCGGGACCACTTCAACGGCGAAGAGATGGACCTGATTGAACTGAAGGAGGA
>JBNGED010000326.1:0-3543 GCA_049975605.1 Sediminispirochaetaceae bacterium
GCGTATCCGATCGTCACAGTGGAGGCCGAGTTCGACAAGCTGGTGCTCAGCGCCCATGCGGGAGGCGGCGCATTTCTCTTTTTCGGACTCCTGAACGACATTGCCTTCGAGAATATTTACCTGCCGGAAGTCACCGTTGCCTACAGGCTCGGCGAACGATTCAGCGTCGGGACCGGCGCCCTGCTCTTCATGGCGCCGGAAGTGGCCGATTTCAACAACTTCGCCTACGTCGGCACGGTCTTTGCCCGCTTTACCTTCTAATACAGGCGAAGCGGACCCACGGATAGAAGATTCCTGCACAGCCGCTCCCATACGGGGCGGCTGTTTTTTTTAAAAAAAACTACAAAACGTGGTAGGCAACCGCCACACCCGCCGTGACGATGGCAACCATGCTGGTCAGCTTCACCAGGATGTTGAGGCTGGGCCCGGCGGTGTCCTTGAAGGGGTCGCCCACGGTATCCCCCACAACGGTGGCGGCGTGGATATCGGAGCCCTTGCCGCCGAGGTGACCCTCTTCCACGTATTTCTTGGCGTTGTCCCAGGCGCCTCCGGAATTGGCCATGAAGATCGCCAGGACGAAACCGGTACTGAGAGCGCCTACCAGGAGCCCCATGACTCCGGGAACACCGATGAATACACCTGCCAGTACCGGTATGATGATCGCCAGGGAGGAGGGAAGGATCATCTCGATCTGGGCGGCCCGGGTGGAGATTGCCACGCAGCGGGCGTAGTCGGGACGTTCCGTACCTTCCAGTATTCCCTCGTGTTCCCTGAACTGCCGGCGGACCTCGTTGATCATCTTTGAGGCAGCCCTGCCGACCGCTTTAATGGTGATTCCGCTGAAGACAAAGGCGGTCATCGAACCCAGAAAAACGCCGACGATGACCTTCGGATTCATGAGATTCACCCTGAAGGCATCGATGAATTCCCCTATCCCGGCAGTCGCCGTATCAACCACATCACCGTTCTGCAGAGTGAGCTGAGTGTACGCGCCGCCGATGATCTCGCTCATGGCAATCTTGACCTCCTCGATGTAGGAGGCGAGCAATGCCAGGGCGGTCAGGGCGGCGGAGCCGATGGCGAATCCCTTGCCGGTAGCGGCGTTGGTGTTGCCGAGGGCATCGAGGGCATCGGTACGGGTACGCACTTCATCTTCCAGATCGGCCATCTCGGCATTTCCGCCGGCATTGTCGGCGATCGGACCGTACGCGTCGGAGGCCAGAGTAATTCCAAGGGTGGACAGCATTCCGACCGAGGCGATACCTATCCCGTAAAGCCCCATGGAGGTGTTGGTGAAGTCCCAGCCGGCAGCATTCAGAAATGCCAGTAAAATTGCAGCGATAATGGCCAGGACCGGGACGGCGGGCGAGATCATTCCGAGGCCGAGGCCGGAGATAATAACGGTGGCGGGACCGGTCTCCCCGCTCTCGGAGATACTCCGGGTCGGGGAGAAGGATGAGGAGGTAAAGTATTCGGTGGACCGTCCGATGACGATGCCTGCCAGCAGGCCCGAGAGGATCGAGAATCCAAGTCCGAGCCAGTTGCCGATGCCGAGCAGGTAGAGGATAAGGAAAGAAACCGCGGCGATCAGGACCGCGCTGGTGTAAACTCCCCGGGAGAGGGCCCGCAGCAGGTTCTTCTGCGATGCATCTTCTCCGCTCCTGACCAGGAATATCCCGACTATTGAGAGGAGGATGCCCGCCCCGGCGATCAGCATCGGCGCGATGACGGCCCTGAATTGCTCGGCATAACCGCTGGAGGCGAAGGCGGTGGCTCCAAGGGCCGTTGTCGCCAGGATCGATCCGCAGTACGATTCGTACAGATCGGCGCCCATGCCGGCTACATCGCCGAAGTTGTCGCCGACGTTGTCGGCGATAGTGGCGGGATTCCGCGGATCATCTTCAGGAATGTGGCTCTCTATCTTGCCCACCAGGTCCGCTCCTACGTCGGCCGCCTTGGTGTAGATGCCTCCGCCAACCCTGGCGAAGAGGGCTTGAGCGGAAGCTCCCATTTCGAAGGTCAGGATGGTGGTGGTGAGTATGATGAGCTGGTCCCCGTAGAACTGCAGCAGGATGAGGAACCAGACGGATATGTCCAGAAGCGCCAGCCCGACTACGACCAGACCCATTACGGCGCCGCTGCGGAAGGCGATCCGCATTCCCCGATTCAGCGATGTTCTGGCGGCGTTGGTCGTGCGGGCGGAGGCCAGGGTCGCCATCTTCATTCCCAGGAAGCCCGAGAGGGCCGAGAAGAATCCCCCGGTGAGAAAAGCGAAGGGCACCCAGGGATTCTGTATCCCCAGTCCGTAGGAAAGGAAGGCGAACAGTCCCGACATCACGATGAAGAATACGGCCACGACTTTGTACTGCTGCTTGAGATAGGCCATGGCCCCCTCGCGGACAGCTCTGGCGATCTCTTTCATTCTTGGAGTTCCCTCGTCCTCCTTGATGGTGGAACGATAAAAATAGTAGGCGGTACCAAGGGCGATGAGCGCCGAGGCGGGAATGAACCAGTAGATTGGAGTCATAAAAATGTCCTCCTTTACACTTTTATATGATATACGGGGTTACTGAAGGCCGGCCTATTCGGGATCTTCTTCCCGGCCGGCCGGTCCGGCCTTTTTTACCTCGGTATACAGGCTTTTTACTTCATCCGCGTGTTCAATCGGGACTTCTACATGGCCCCAGCCGTTCTGGGACTGGAACAGCCCGGCATAGGCCGTGTCGTAGTAGGAGACGATTACATAGGGAATATTCCGGTCTTTGAGCACCGATTCCAGGTAGGCGGCTTCAATCTGCTGATCGATCGGGATCACGTTGGGACGTTTTTTCACTGGAAACATGTTGTTTTCTCCTAGCTCAAATATAACACCAGGTTTTTTTTATGGCAAATAAGAAGGGAATGTAGTAAGGTAGGAAAGCGAAAGGGGAAAATTATATGAAAATCTCAATTCTGGTGGACAACAACACCATCATCGACCGTTATTTTCTTGCCGAACCGGCAGTGTCCTATTTCATCGAGACCAACGAGGTCAAGGTCCTCTTCGACGCGGGCTATTCGGATGTGTTCCTGCGAAATGCCTGCAAGATGAAGATCGATGTCCTGTCAGCGGACTATCTGGCGATCTCTCACGGGCACATAGATCACACCGGCGGACTGGATGTCCTGCTCAAGGAGTGCCTGGAAGCCAGGTTCGAACGCAACAGCCTGAAGTGTCCCAGGATCATCGCCCATCCGGATGTATTTGTACCAAAGTATCTGGACAAGGACAGTTCCATCGGGATCCCCGTCTCCGAGGAGGTGCTCGGGGCCCATTTCGAGATCCGGAAGACACGCGAACCGGTCTGGCTGGACGATTCCCTCGTTTTTCTGGGACAGATCGAGCGGGAGCATCCCTTCGAAAACCCCGGCCCTATCGGATTTCGGGGAGGGCCCGCGGGTCAGGAGCAGGTCCCCGACGATCTGATGGACGACACCGCCCTCGCTTATGTTGGGAAAGAGGGGCTCTACGTTATAACCGGATGTTCCCATGCGGGGATATGC
>JBNGED010000327.1:0-3534 GCA_049975605.1 Sediminispirochaetaceae bacterium
GAACGGAGCTGTAGAACTTGAGAGCCCGTCCGCCGGTGGTCGTTTCGGGGTTGCCGAACATAACGCCTATTTTCATCCGGATCTGGTTGATAAAGATGAGACTGGTACCGGACTTGGAAATGGTACCGGTCAGCTTGCGAAGGGCCTGGCTCATGAGACGGGCCTGCAGTCCCATGTGGGAATCTCCCATATCTCCTTCGATCTCGGCCTGAGGGGTAAGTGCGGCAACACTATCGACAACGATGATGTCTACAGCCCCTGATCGTACGAGCGACTCGGATATCTCGAGTGCCTGTTCGCCGGTGTCCGGCTGCGACACCCATAGTTCATCGATGTTTACCCCGAGATTCCTGGCATATACGGGATCGAGGGCGTGCTCCGCGTCGATGAATGCGGCTATCCCGCCGAGCTTCTGGGCCTCGGCTATGGCGTGGAGCGCAAGAGTGGTCTTACCGGAAGATTCCGGGCCGTAGATTTCGATGATTCTGCCGCGGGGATAACCGCCTACCCCGAGGGCGGAATCCAGAAGAACCGAGCCGGAGGGAATCACCCTGATACTGGTGTCGCGCTGATTGCCTCCGAGCTTCATCAGAGAACCTTTGCCGAACTGTTTTTCTATCTGCAGACGTGCTGCTTCGAGAGCCTTCTGTTTTTCTTCGGAATTGTCGGAGCTGTTCTGCATATTTGCCGTTGTTTTAGCCATAGTTCCTCCATGAGAGAAAGGATAGTTTCTATTCTAGACTATCATCCTGTACTACGCTCTGATTTATCTGCGGAGACGCGTGAAGCACAATAACATCTTATAAGCTTATTAAATACTAGGTCAAGATGGTGGACGATAATCAGAAGGTACGCCGTGAATCGAGCAGAATCGTTACCGGTCCTTCGTTGGTGTAGGTCACTTCCATACGGGCTCCGAATATACCGGAGGAAGTGTGTATCCCGCGATCCTTCACTGTCTCGATGAATCTGTTGTAGTACCGCTCTCCTTCTCGAGGATGGGCCGCGTTGTTGTAAGAGGGACGCTTCCCCTTGCGGGTATCGGCGCAGAGGGTGAACTGCGAGACGACAAGTATCTCGCCTGAAAAATCCATGACGGAGAGATTCATTTTATCGTCGCTGTCCTGGAAAATACGCAGACCGGTTATCTTCTCAACCAGATACATGAGGTCCTTGTCCGTATCCTCCCTCTCAACACCGAGGTATACGAGCAGACCGCGTCCGATCGAACCGACCGCCGTCGCGTCTACCGTTACGGTACAGGCTTTCACCCGCTGCACGACCGCGCGCATTGCTACTCCTCTTCCTGTACGAACTGATGGATGGAAATAGCCTCGATCTGAATAGAGCCGTCGACGACTTCGATACGCCCCAGGACTTCGATCGGAAATGCCGGATCGATTTTACCGGCAAAATCGATGTGAACGGGAACAATACCTTCGAGAATTTTCTCCGTTTCATATCCTGCAAGAAGATCGAAACGCATACTATCTGTTCCAACCTCGAGATTGCTCACCTTTCCGCGCCAGATAACGAAGCAGTTGTCGTAGAGCAGAGGATCTTTCCGCACATCAATGTAATCGAAGCTGGTCTTGAGAGAATCGAAAGTCGGAGCACGGACATAGCCTTCGAGCAGAAGGGCCTTCCGCTTTATCTCTTCGGAAGCATTGGACAGCAGGAGCCTGTTTATATCGCGCTGGGCGAGATTGTCATGATATGTATGAAAATTATCGATGACCGAATCATATAAGCGTTTTATCTCGCGCTCAGAAAGTTCGTACCGGACCTCGGCGCTGCCGGGCATATCCTGGAGATAATCTCCAACGCTAAGGTCGAGCTGTGCTATTTCACTCCTCCGGCCGCCGCGGTTGAAATCGGGAAGATAGGATTTGTACGAGGGATAAAAGAGAAACAGCAGAACCGCAAGCACGCCGATTGAGCCGGCCAGAATTAAAAGTATTGATGGTGAAGAATCGTTGGGAATGAGTCTCCTGATCTGACGGCTTTCGGTAAAGTTATAAAGACGGTCCGGGTCCCCGTATTTTTTTACAGCGGCAAGACCCCTGCGGGCATACACGTTACTGGGATTCTGATCGATGACTTCGAACCAGTCCTGGAGCGCTTCCGCAGTCTTCTGCTGCTTCAGATGAACGACGGCCATACCGAGAAGGGCCTTCTCTTCCCCGGGACGCAGGCTAAGGGCACGCTGCAGAAAGGATGCCGCGCCGCTGTAGTCACCGGTGTGAAGGCAGGACATTCCCAGAGTGTAGTAGAACTGGTAATTCTGCCGGTATCTGAATATTTGTGCTTCGAGAAGCTGAAGCACCTGGGTGTATTTCCCATGCTTGTACAGCTTGACGGCCTTTTTTAGATCGTTCCCTCCCATCGATTACATCCTTGGTGATATTTACTGAGAGGATTGATACTGCTGTTTACGGGCATTCAGGTTCTGAACAGCCCTTCGGATAATCTCAATCTTCTCTTCGGTGATCTCATCGGGGAATGAAAGCAGACTGTCGATATTTGAGATAATATCATTGACGGCTATGAGGTCCTGCTGTACCGCCTCATCGATGTCTTCAGCGTCAATGGACGCGCTCGCGGTAAGAACCTGACCGATGGAGCCGTCCGCTCCAGCCGCAGCGCCGGCGGAACTGAAGGAGGTTCCGGTGTAGGCACCTAACAGGGCCGCAATGTTTCGGGATGCTGCCGGGGAGAGCTTTATCGGTTCATAGAACTGGCAGACGGCGGAGTCGTTGATCGAGTACGGTAGAAGATTGAAGTTACGGTTATCCTGTACCTGTATGTTCCAGAGACTCTCACTGAGCCTCTTCCAGTTTGAAAAGACGACGCGGTCCGGAAGCGTTATACCGCTCCCTTTGAGAACCGACTGAAGACCTGAGAAGTTCCTGTTCTCAACGGGGGTCATCCAGTACTGCGGCATCCGGAGAGTGTAACCGGTTTCGTTTTCAATCTGAATGTTATCGGATGTCACGAAATGGGTATCTTCCCCTTCACCGAGGTAGGTATCGAACAGAAGATGCAGGCCGACGTTCTGGATTGCTTCGGACAGATTGGTGACCTCCACCTTAATCGATATGCCGTCAGCCAAACCGTTGGGATCCGATTTGACGAAGCTGAAGCTCTGTACGATTCTTAGATGTGGCGAAGTCCATATGAACCGGGCTCCGGAAACTGTTTTTTCCGCCTTTTGCTCAAAGGCGTTGGAGGAGCCGAGGGTCACTATCCTGTTGTTCAGAAGCAGTCCGGTTGAACTGGTACGCGGGTCCCGGCTGAAGAGGAGGGAGACGTAATCTTCCTTCTCGATATTATCAAGATACGATATAGAAAACCTTCCATTGTCCTCATGCAGCACAAGGCGGATTCTCCCCTGCTCTACCGTAAGACCGGAAAGGATAAGGGGAATGGATACGAAGAGCACAATAAAAAATAGCAGTCGTTTCATACATGTCACTCCTGATTCTCCTGCAGCCACTGGATGTAGTAGAGCTTCAGGCTCAAGGCCTGATTCTT
>JBNGED010000328.1:0-3526 GCA_049975605.1 Sediminispirochaetaceae bacterium
GGACCGCAGTGTGGGAAAAAATCTGAGCGCCGAATTCTTCCACGGTACGGCCGGCAATGTTTGCCAGCTGCGCGGCGGCCTGACGGTCTTCACCGGTGGTGGTGGGACTCTTCAGTACGACGGTGTCCGAGAGCAGTCCCGCCAGGAGCACGAGGGCGGTCGTGGCGTCGATGGGTATTCCCGCCTGCAGGTAGTGCTGATAGACAATCGTGCAGGTGCTGCCCACCGGTTTGGCGGCGATGTAGATAGGCGAGCGGGTTTTCTCCGCACCGAGACGGTGATGATCGATGATCTCGAGGATATCGGCATGTTCGATGCCGCGGATACTCTGGGTCGCCTCGTTGTGGTCCACCATGATCAGCTTCCGGCGGGGCCGGTCGATGAAACACCTGCGGCTGACGACACCGACGAAGCGGCGTTCCTCATCGGCGGAAAAAACCGGCAGCCCCCTAAGGTCCGAACTGACCAGCATCTGCTTGGCCTGATCGAAGTGGTCCTCCTCCGTGAGTTCAGGATGATCGCCTTTCATGATTCCGGTAACCGGCGTGCTGAGCCGCAGACGCCGCACCGTCTCGGCAGTGTCGATCCGGGATACGAAGACCGTGCCTTCGAAGCTGCTGAAATCGATGTCCACTTCCCGGGGTTCCTTCACCCCGGTGAGAATGATGGCCGGGAACTGCTGTTCGATCGCGTATTCGAGGATCTGCGTACGCAGACCCACTACGAGGACGGGCTTCTCCGGCAGCAGCTCATCGATCCTGCTGATACTGGTCTCGTAGGGCATGGCCCCTACCATAATGGGGCCTTTGAACTGGGTCTTCCGGCCTTCTTTGTAGCAGAATCCGGGCAGGACCTTCTCGAAATTCCCGGTGTTGAAGCTGTAACGCGGCCGGGTGCCGATCTGCTCGGCGATCAGGAAATCGGAAACTTCATTTACGCTCACCAGGCCGACGTAACGCTTCTCCTCGTCGAAGAGCGGGATGACGCTGATGTTGAAGTCGTGGATGGTTTTTACCGCTTCCAGAATGGGCGCCTCCGCCGAGAGGGTCTGGGGTGTGCGGACGACGATATCCCTGACACGCGGCGAGACGTCTTTCTCCAGGCGCGGCGGGGTGATACCGATCTCCTTGAGGGTGTGCTTCGTCTGATTGTTCAGATGTCCGCACCGGATGGCATGATAGTTGTTTGATGGGTCGAGTTTGTTCTTCAGCTGGGCGTAGGCCCAGGATGAACAGACCGAATCCATGTCCGGATTGCGGTGACCGGTGATAAAAATGTCCTGCACTTTCTCCTCCTCGACACTAGTACGCTATTATAAATTCCGCAGATACGCAAGAAAAGCGGTCAGCTGATTTTTCATGATGAATTCATCGTTGGTGTGGGCCTGCTTGATGTTTCCGGGTCCCCAGACGACGGCGGGGATACCGGCCTGCTGGTAGAGCCCCGCTTCAGTTCCGAAATTCACCACCGCGGGCGCAGCGGTACAGCCGGCTTTCCGCACCCACTCGAGAGCCTTCGACCGGGGGTCCGGCTCGAGAGCCGGATATGAGGACCGGATGGTCGTGTGTATCCCGGTTCCCGTCCGCCGTCCATTCCGGAACGGCATTAAGGCCGATCGTCCATACTCCTCCAGCTCCGTGAGCGTGTCGTTCGGATTCTCGCCGGGCAGCGACCGGATCTCCCATTCGAAGCCGCAGTAGTCGGGTATCACGTTGCGGGCGGTGCCGCCAGTGATGGTGCCGACGGATATGGTTGAATATGCCGGGGAAAAGTCACTATCCTCTCTCGGGTTTGCGGCAAACCGGTTATACACATCCCGAAGGTGACGAATGAGGTCGGCGGCAGTGTAGATGGCATTGATTCCCGCCTCCGGATTGGATGAGTGGGATGAAAGTCCTCTGACCTCGGTAAAGCACGAAGTGCCCGCCCGGTGCCCGATCACAGGGACCATCCCGGTCGGCTCGCCGACGATTACCGCTTCGGGCTTCGGCAGGGTACTGCCGAGTTCCCGTATCAGTGCAGGGGCTCCAGAGCAGCCGTCTTCCTCGTCGTAGGTCAATGCGATGTGAATAGGCTGTGCGGGCGTGGCAGAGGGGGCTGCCGTGGAGGGCTGTATGGCCGGGGCAGAGGGGGCGGCCGGAGCAGACGGTTCGGCGCCCTCCGAGGACTTACCGGCAGTCCCGCTACTCATCCTCCCGGAACTCTCAGCCTTATCGGCGGCCCAGACCGGAACCAGTGCCAGTACCAGCGCCAGATAGCCCTTCATGTCGGTGGTTCCCCTGCCGTAGTATCGGTCGGACTTCCGGGTCAGGGTGAAGGGTTGATGGTTCCAGCCCTGCTTATCCGCGGGAACTACGTCCAGGTGGCCCGAGAGGCACAGACCGCCGTCTCTCCGGGGTCCGATGGTGGCAAACAAGTTCCAGCGCTTCTCCGCTATAGATATTCTGGTTGTATGCGCGCCATATCTCTGCAGGTAGGTCTCAACATACTCGATGATTCCGGTATTCTCGTGCCGGCTCAGGGAAGGAAAAGCGACAAGATCTCCGAGCAGTTTCTCGGCTTCAGCAAATAATGATGCGTCTCGGTTCATGCCTACAGCATATCACTTCGCTTCTTTCTGAAAAAGTGCCGGTAAAGCGGTAAATTTTATCCCCTCAACAAAAAACGCTAAGCTTCGGGACAGTCTATTCACTTTTCAGCAGGCAGGTAAAATTTATTTGACTAAATGGTGCCAACATGCTAAAGTTAGGCAAAGATTTCAGTAAAATGAAATGATGTTCCATTATGTGGACTAAAAACGGACATAAAGTGAAACTAAAGCGGACTAAATAAAGAATATCGGTGAAGGAGATACATACATGACATACAAAAAACTGGAGCACCTGTTTCGGCCCGCCTCAATAGCGGTGGTCGGCGCATCCGAGAAGGTCGGACCGGGCAGACAGGTTATTGAGAACCTCCGGGCCCTTGGGTTTTCAGGTTCGATTTATCCGGTTAACCCGAAATACGAAGAAGTCCTGGGGCTGAAATGCTACCCTTCACTTACAGCGGTGAAGGAATCGGGCGGAGAAGTGGAGACAGTGGCGATCGTTCTCGGGAAAAACAATGTGATCCCTGTCATGCGTGAAGCTGCCTCCATTGGTGCGAAGGCCGGCTGGGCCTTCGCCGCAGGATTCGGTGAGACCGGCGACGAAGGCAAGGAGCTGGAGAAGGAGCTGAGGAGCCTCTGTGAGGAGAACGACATGCTCTTCCTCGGTCCCAACTGCGTCGGATATCTGAATCCGAACGACAAATCGTGCACCTACAGTGCTCCCACTCCGAAAGTAATAAAAGGCGGTAATATCGGTATGGTCGCCCAGAGCGGCTACCTCGGTCTGGCGGTAGCGAACAGCAACCGCGGGACCGGCTTCAGTCTGCTCTGCACAACCGGCAACGAGGTAGTGGTGGATGCCACTGACTGCATCGAGTATATGCTTGAAGATGAAGGCACGGATGTAGTACTGGCCTTCATCGAACAGTTCCGCGA
>JBNGED010000329.1:0-3519 GCA_049975605.1 Sediminispirochaetaceae bacterium
GACGACGGCTTACTGCTTGCCTCCGGCTCTCCCTGCATAGACGCCGGCAGTAATTCGGCGGTACTGGCGGAGATTAGCAGCGATATTACAGGCAACCCGCGTTTTCATGATGACGACACAACGGCTGATACCGGTGAGGGAACAGCTCCAATCGTGGATATGGGAGCCTACGAGTACCAGTAAAATGTAAGGAACCCGTGAGGCGGCCGCCCCACTCTACGGCGAGTAAATCCGGAAATAGGCGGGGCTTTCGGCCTTCCCCTCCTCCCAGGCCCGGTCGTACGCTTCGACAATGCGGCCGGGAAGTGCGCCCTGATTGCAGGCTTCCAGGTTCTGCTCGAGCTGTTTCATCGAGGTGGCCCCCAGGATAATGCCGTCGCCGTGTTCGAAGTCGAGTTCTGAGTGATGGGCCAGCCATCTGAAGGCGGCGGAGACCGGCGGGATCCCCTCCGCCCAGCACTCATTGGTGAGGCTTTCGATGGCCCTGAAGAGAGATTTTTTCCAGTACCTGTCCTGGTAGAAAGGCATGGCGGCGAAGCGGCCGTCCGAAGGCTTGGCGTTGTAGCTGGTGTACTTTCCTGTCAGAAGCCCCCCTGCCAGCGGGTTGTAGGCATAGAAACGGATGCCGAGCTCCCTCAGGGCCGGAAAGAGTTCATCTTCAGGCCGGCGGCTCAGGGCGTTGTACATCCCCTGGTATACCGCGGGAAGGGGCCAGCCGTTCTCCCGGCACAGATACCACGCCTTCACCACCATCCAGGCCGGGAAGTTGCTCAATCCGAGCTCATTGAACTTACCTTCCTCATGAAGTACGGCGCAGGCTTCGAGGGCTTCTTCCATCGGGGTGTTCGCGTCGGGCGCGTGCAGATAGAAGAGATCGACCTTCTTCCGCTTCAGCCTCTTCAGAGACTCGTTCAGCTGCCGGGGTACCGTTTCACCATCCAGCCGGCCGAAGGACCTGGGGTGCGCCTTGGTGGCGATATACGGGGAGAACTTTTTTTCCCTGGAAAGAAGCTTGCCGAGGATCTTCTCGGTCTCCCCGTCATTATAGACATACGCCGTATCGAGCTCGTTCTGCCCCGAAGCGAGGAAGCGATGTATCATCTCCCCGGAGCCGGACGAATCCACCTGCGAACCGAATGTCATGGTACCGAGAATAAGCCGCACTTTTGTCATCATTTTCCTCCCGACTGGCTTCTGCCGTTTGTATGCAGAATTTTATATTCATGCTATATTTACTCATATTATACTAGGGGGAAGGGTATATGTATACCATTATTACCGGGGGACTCGGTCACATCGGCTCATGGACCGCGGCACTTCTGATCGAACAGGGGTCGTCGGTCATTCTCTGCGACACACGTTCGACGCTGCCCGACGCGCTCGATAAATACACCGGCAGAATCATCGTGGAACCCTGCGATGTGACCCAGTTCGCCCAGGTCAGCAGCGTACTGACCAAATACCAGGGCGAAATCGAAGGGATCATCCACACCGTCGGGATCATGGGGGAATTTGTTCCCCTGGCCCCGTACCGGAACACTGTAATAAACGTGAACGGCTTCCTGAACGTCCTCGAGGCTGCCCGTCAGTTCGGCATCCCGAAGATCGAATATATCAGCACCGGCGCCGTTTACGGCGCAATCGAGGGAATAGCCAGGGAGACGGAGCATCTGCCGCAGCCCGCTGACCTCTACAGCGCTACGAAGACTGCTTCGGAGATGCTCGGCCTGCAGTACGGCGCGAGCTTCGACATGGACGTACGGATAGCCCGGGTCTACTTCATCTACGGCCCCGGCAAATTACCATCGGAATTCATCCGTCTCTACCGGAATACCTTCGGAGTGTTAGAGGGTCTTGATGATTTGAAAATGGAGCGGGGCTACGATCAGAAGCTCGACTTCACCAATGTGAAGGATGCCGCCCGCGGTGTGGCCATGTTATACAAAGCCCCGGAGATCAAGCGCAGAATATATAACATCGCCACCGGCCGGGCTTCATCAGTTGGCGAGGTGGCAGCCCTCTGCGCCTCCATGGTTCCCGGGAACACCCCCGCAGAGATCGGGCCCGGGACCCTCATGCCGAGGTGCGAGGCGCTCTCCATAGATCTGGCCGAAGAGGAACTGGGATACAAGCCTCAGATAGGTCTGCAGGAGGGAATCGGGGAATATCTGGAGTGGATTCGGTCCCGGCAGGCACGATCTTAAGGCGCTGTGCAGGTGCACCAGAAAAAAAGTACCGTTTCGGGGACGCTATCAGCAAACGGACAGAGCCTAGTCCCGGCAGTTCCGATGCAGCACCTCCCGTGATCTGAGCAGATGCTGCAGGAGCAGTTCCTGCGCGAGAAAGCCGTCCCGGGCATCGATGGCGTTTACAATATCGAGATGCTCCTGCAGCGTCTCCTCGGGAGGGCGGATGAGCCCTTTCTGATAACTTCTGATTATGTAGGCGTAGCTCGAATTCATGTCCGCCATCATACGGTTGCTCGAGTACCGGATGATGGTGGAGTGGAACAGCTTGTCGGTCTCGGCGTACTTCTTCAGGTCCGCTTCCGACATGGGAAGGCTGAATTCCCTGAAAAAACTGCCGAGATGCTCCAGGTGTTCTTCGCAGCCGTCCTCGATACAGAGCCGGATGGCGACGCCCTCGAGTCCCGCACGCACCGCGTAGAGGTCCTGCAGTTCCTTGCAGTCGTACTCCTTCACGAAGAAGCCGTACCTGCTGCGCTGTTCTATAAGCCTCTCGCCGACCAGCCGCGAAATGGAGGCGTTGATCGGGGTGAGACTGACATCCAGACGTTTCACCAGTTCATTCTTGTTGATCTTGATTCCGGGAGGCAGGTCCCCGTCCAGGATCATCCGGCGGATCGTGTCATACACATGATCGCTCAGTATTTTGTTCTCTATTCTCGGCACAGGCAAGCTCCTCATGTACGTTCAATGACTCAGGTAAAGGACTTTACTATTATGTCCCTGGAACTGCTGAGATGGTTTCTCATCAACTCTTCGGCCTGCTGCGCGTTCCGTGCATGTATAGCCTTAAAGAGTTCCTCATGTTCCTGTATACTGACACTGTAATCCTTCGGGAAACCCTCCAGATTCGCAATTACAATGATATTGAAGTTGGAAACCATCTGATAGAGGAACTGGTTCCCGCTCATCTCCATTATTTTCATGTGGATCAGGTAGTCGTCTTCGGATATGCGTCCGCTCTCCTTCTTCTGAGCGGCTTTCTTAAAGGCATCGAGCAGGCTGCGCAGTTCCTTGAACTGTTTCTCCGTCCCGTTGGCCGCGGCTTCAGAGGCACCGAGCGGTTCGAGCCGGATCCGGATGTCATAGATATCGATTAGTTCCTTTTTATTGAAGTGACGGACGAAGGCGCCCTTTCTCGGCTGGATCTCTATAAGCAGTTCCCGCTCCAGCTTGGAGAAGGCGGTCAGCAAGGGGGTTCGCGACACCCCCAGGGTCTCGGCAAGCTTCTCCTGCTGCAGCTTCTGCCCGCTGGTGAGCTCTCCCCTCAGGG
>JBNGED010000330.1:0-3499 GCA_049975605.1 Sediminispirochaetaceae bacterium
AACGGCTGAATTATGAGCTTTCTGAAAAGCTTATGATTGACTTTTTATAGGAGTAGAAATGTATTCGTACTATTATATTGATGCTTTTACCACTACACCCTTCGAAGGGAATCCGTGCGCGGTATTCCCCGAAGCCGACGGACTGTCTGATGCAGAGATGCAGAACCTGGCACGTGAAACGAATCTGCCGGAGACCGCCTTCGTTGTGAAAAGCGGCCAGGCCGATTTTAAAGTGCGGTATTTTACACCCCGAAGTGAGGTTCCCTTTGCCGGCCATCCCACCATCGCCACCGCCTTCCTGCTGGCGCAGCTGGGCAAAATAAGCACTGCCGGCGAGAGGACAACAGTCCAGTTCGAATTTAATATAGGAGTATTACCGGTAGAGGTGATCACCACCGATGACGGAAGTATCGATGTGGTCGGTATGCAGCAGCAGCCCCCCGAGTTCGGCGCCGTTGTTGAAGCAGCGGAACTGGCTCCGCTGATGGGTCTCAATACGAAGGAATTCATTGAGGAAGTTCCCGTCCAGGTGGTCAGCACCGGCGTTCCCTTCCTGATGGTCCCGCTCAGAAGACTGGATTCCGTCAAGAAGGCCGTAATGGACCGCCCGAAGGTTAGAGCGCTGCTGGAAAAAGCCGGAGTCAAGGTTATGTTTGTATTCGCTCCCGAGGGATATACCCCGCAGGGGAATACCTTCGCGCGGTTGATGGACCCCGACAATGCGGGTGAAGATCCCTTCACCGGTTCAGCTACGGGCTGCATGGGCTCTTTTCTCTACCGGTACGGTATCGTCAAGGACAGGAAGATGGTCTGTGAGCAGGGGCATTTGCTGGGACGGCCAGGCGAAGGGATCCTCGAGCTGGAAGGACTGCCGGAGGCGATTAAAAGTGTAAAACTGTACGGAAAGGCAGTACCTTCCCTCCGAGGCGAGTACGAGAAACGAAGCTGAAAGATTTTTATTGGCTTTGAAGTGTGTTACTAATATTTTACAAAAATGATAAGGAAAGAGGAGTTTTAAATGAAGAAAAATCCCTGGGAGTTACCGGCGCAGAAGCCGGAAGATTACTTCTTCGTAGAGACCGGCCGCGGGAGAGAGTTCCTTGTCCGCCTGCCGGACGGCGCCGATCCGCTCAAAGCTATTTCGAAGTTTGCCGCCGACAAGCGTATTCGCTTCGGGAAAGTGCACGCCGCGTATATGGGTGCGTTTCGTCCGGCGAAATACCTCATGTGGGCCCCCGACACCAGGAATCTCGACAACTGGCACCATGAGGAGATCGCTACCATCGAGAACCTCTCGATGCTGCTGACCTGTGCCGGAATGATCGGTATCAAGAAGGGATACGACGGGAAGGAAGAGACCTTCGTGGCCCTGCATTTCGTGTCCGGCGGAGCATGGGACTGCCCCACCTTCGGAGGACATCTCGTCGAAGGTACCAAAGTAGCCGGCGTAATGGCTTTTTACGTTACGGAGATAACCGGCATAGACGTTATACCGCCGACTCTCGAAGAAGGCGAGGAAGCCGACGGTTTTCCGGAGAACTGGTACCAGGAGATCAAATAGGCGCAGTTGCAGGCGTCTGCTATAGCGGATAAAAAAAAATGAGGAAAGACTGGCAGCATCGATTTGTATTTTCTATAGTTAAAACATCCAGCTGCGCAAGCATCGCGCTGCCGGTTACAAAATATGGAACCGTGGGCAGCGATGCGGCATAATATAGTTTTTGGTATATGTGCCGTATCGTGAAACACTGTTCAATTTTCTTCACTTTTTTCTGGCTATATTGGAAAAAGTGGAGTATAATGAGTAAAAACCTTGTAATGGGTTTAAATATCTAATAAGGAAAAGGAAGGTGCTATGAAAAAGAGAGGTATGCTACTTCTGGTTCTTTTGATTGCGGTATCGCTGACAGTGTATGCCGGCGGGCAGCAGGATGAAGGCGCAGAAAAAGCCAAGAAGATCGTCGTCGGCGTGAACAGCGAGAATCCCCCCTGGATTTTTGCCCAGGACGGCAAGATGACCGGTTTTGAAGCCGATCTGCTCGAAGAGTTCGCCAAGAGGGCTGGATATGAGATAGAGTACAAGGGTGCTCCCTTCTCAACAGTTCTTACCGGTGTTCAGTCAGGTCAGTGGGACATCGCCATGTCATCAATATGGATCAAGGAAGAGCGTGCGGCCGTGATGGACTTCGCCGATCCCTACTACGACTCCGGTATCGGCCTCATGACCCGTGCCGACGGTATCAGTTCCTTCGAAGAGATGAAGGGAAAGACATTCGGCAGCGATACCGGCTCCCTGAACGAAGCCTGGCTTCTCGAAGCTCAGGACCAGTATGGACCCTATACCATCAAGAGCTATGACTACTGGGTAGACGCTGCTCTTGACCTCGAAGCCGGACGTATCGACGGTGTAGTTGTTGATGATCCAATCGCTCTGTACTACATCAAACAGCATCCGGATTCAGGTCTGCTTATGGACCTCTATATTCCGACCTTCAAAGCCGGTCAGGCACTTGCATTCGAGAAGGGTTCTCCTCTTCGGGATGAGTTCAACAAGTACCAGAACGAGATGAAGAAGGACGGTACCCTGGCTGAGATCCACAAGAAGTGGTTCGGTGTAGAACCCCCTGCAGATAGTTCAACTATCAACGTAATCGGGCCCTACATGCCGAACGAAAAACCCGAGATCAAATAAAAAAGCAGATGTACTGAGTTAACCCGGCGGACGCGAGTCCGCCGGGTATCTTCTTAAACGATAAACAGATTGGAACGGATATGAATTCAACACATGAAATAAAAGGCGATCAGGCACACAGATTCGTGCGCACCCACCCGATGTGGTTCAAGGTCATCCGTCGACCCGCCTTTGTGTGGGCGACGTTTCTCCTGCTGGTCCTGTATGCGGTACTCCTGCCGGGCCGTGAATCCGCAGCGCCTGCCGTACTGATTGCCAGTATCTCAATTTTTTTGTTACTGATTCTGACGTGGAGTGCGAATGTACTCGCCGACAGGAATCAGTCCGAAGCGGTGAAAATGATCGTTGCCCTCTTCATGATTGGAGTTCTGGGCTGGCTTTTCTATAACTATTCCGGAGCACAGTGGGACAAGGTAGCCGACTTTTTCTTCAACTGGGAAAAGCTTGAAGGGAGTTGGTGGATTCTGTTCAAGGGATTGGGAGTGACACTTTTACTGGCTGCTATCTCCGCCGCCGGCACTGTCCTGATTGGACTTATAGTGGCGATCCTGCGTCAATTTAAAAGCGACACCCTCAATTTTTTCCTGAAGATTTACATCGATGTATTCCGCTCGGTCCCCATGATCGTAGTGATGGTAGTGCTCTTCTTCGCCTTACCCTACGCGGGAATAAGCTTCGGCTCCATTCTCTCGACCATAGTCGCGCTGTCAATCGGGTACGGCGCCTATGCCGCGGAATCGTTCCGGGCGGGAATTGAATCGGTCCACAGCGGACAGATCGAAGCAGCCCGCTCACTGGGTCTGTCAC
>JBNGED010000331.1:0-3488 GCA_049975605.1 Sediminispirochaetaceae bacterium
GCCTGCGGGCGGCCGGGATGAGATCCGCGGCTGCTGCAGGCTATCAAAAACCAAAAAGAGGAGAGAAGTGCCTCAGCGGACCTGCCTGCTTCAGCGCTTCAGAGTGTCGTTCAGAAAATCGACCATCTGATTCCAGGCCTGCTCAGGAGCGCCCCCGCGGTTGTAGGTGTCGCTCTTGACGAAGGCGTGACCAACTCCCGGATAAACGGTCACGGTGTTTACAACACCTCGCTGATTCAAGACCCGTTCGAAGGAGCGGACCTGCTCCACGGGAATTCCTCTGTCCTCTTCTCCATAGATACCCAGGACCGGACCGGCTTCCCGCATCTGACCGAGCTGCTGAGCTTCGGTGATCGGGCCGCCGCCGTAGAAGATAACCACTGCGGCCAATTCGGGGTTGCGGGTACCCATGTACATCGACTGGGTGCCGCCGAAACAGAACCCCTGCGAGGCCACCCTGTCCGGATCGACCAGCTCGTGGGATCGTAAAAAATCCAGGGCCCCATCGAGATCAGCAGCGATCTGTTCACGGGGAGTCTCCGCAACCTGCTTCCTCGCATCGGCGGCTTCGGATGCCACACTGCCGCGGAAGGCATCCGCCGCGAGCACTACGTATCCTTCCCGGGACAGTGCGTCGGCCAGCACGGCGGTGTCCCTGTTGAGACCCCACCATTCATGGACCATTACAACTGCAGGGAAAGGGCCGGATCCGCTCGGCACCGCCAGGTAGCCTTCGATCATCGTCCCATCGGCGCTGCGGTAACTCACATTCCGTTCCGCCGGGTCCTTCGGGTCCATGGCATGAACTGCGAACACAACTCCTATAAGGAATACCAACATAATTAACAGTCTGTACAATTTCATTTGCTTTCGATTGCCTCCGTTTATAGAAACATACTAAACCTTAGTAATATAGTCAAAATAAAAATGTATAAAGTTGCCTTGCACATCAGGTCCGCCGCTCATTATGATGAGGAGTACCGAAGGATATAGAATGAAGAAAATACACCCCTTGATACTGTCTGTTCTGATGATACTGCTTCTGCTGTCCGGGCTCGGCCCCTTGTTTGCCGAGACATCCGCCGAGGTATACGGTCTGCGGATCGGCGAGATAGAGATCAGCGGTAATACGCGTACCCGGGATCGGACGATTCTGCGGATAGGCCGTGTCGAGACCGGGGAGATACTGGGGCCCGGTACGATTACCAGGTTGGAAGACAACCTAATCAAGAGCGGTCTGTTTGCACGGAGCTCGGTGGGAGTGGAGGCGCTGCCGGACAGGACGGTGAGGCTTGCCATCGAGGTGGAGGAAAAATGGACCCTGCTGCCGATTCCGGTCTTCTTCAGCGACGGAGACAGCATCATGGGCGGAGTGGTGGTAATCGAATCGAATCTGGCCGGCACTGCCAAACAGCTCATCAGCGGCGTCATGGGGGGGACCGACGGTCTGTCCGGCTTCGCGGTATATGTCGACCCGGCTGTACGGCAGTCGTCCTGGAAGATAACGGTAAGCGGCGGCGCGGGAACACAGGAAGAGGAGATCGACACCCCGGACGGCGAGTTCGCCTATCTGATCCAGGGGGAGTCTCTGAGCGCATCCTTCGGACTGGGATACGCCTTCGACGAAAGGCTCGAGATCGGGGGCCGCGTACGGATCCAGGACTACATCGCAGATACCATCGAGGGAATTTCTCTTCCCGCCGACACGTATCTCGAACAGCAGTTCAGTCTGCAGGGCCGCTGGGACACGACCCGTCCGTATGGTGCTCTGCTAAGAGGAATCGACGTATTACTGGAGAGCGGTATTCTCTTTCAATCAGCCGAGGTCATTCACCGGGGAACGGCGGCGTGGTTCGTTCCGACAGCCGCCGGCCAGCGGCTCCGCCTTCTGCTGCAGGGGGGATACGGCGAGAAGCCCTTCTACCTCGAGGACCCCGTTTCCGGCAGGGACGGTTTCCGCACCCTTCCCTTCGGCAAGGCGACCGCCGACGACTATATCAGTGTGAGCGCCGGCTACGATGTTCCCGTTCTCGAACGCAGCTGGGGTGCCCTCGTTCTCACCGGCTTCTACGAGCTGGGATGGTACTCGGCAAGCTACGTCGGCAGTCATCTCTTCCAGGGCCCGGGGGGCGGTTTCAGGGTCTATCTGCAGAAAGTGGCCGTTCCGGCCCTCGGTCTGGACCTGGCCTACAATCTCGAGAGTGATGCGCTGGTCTTCAGCGTCGCCCTCGGGATGCGAATGTGACCGATGCGAATGTGACGGAAGCTCATGAAGCGCCCTGCGGACAACCCGGCTGATCGAGATGATAATCTCAAGGAGCGGTGGTACCGGAATTGTCAGGTCTGTCCCCATCGCTGCGTGGCGGGGGCGCGGTTTACCACTGCGGAGGATTACTTCAGCCGCTGCCGGGAAGCGGTCCTCGAGATGCACCGGCAGGTAGGCGATCTCAGCACGGGACCCCGCGGGACGCCGCACGCGAAGATTATTTTCCCCGGTACTTGATAAAAGTCCCATCGTTGAGTTCGCTGAAGGCGGTCTTCAGCTCCTCACGGGTATTCATTACGATAGGACCGTACCAGGCCACCGGTTCCTTAAGCGGCTTGCCGGAGATCAGCAGGAAACGGACCGAGTGATCCTCGGTGAAAACCGCAACCTCTTCGCCGCCGGCCTCCGTGTCGTACAGAACAAGAGTTCCGTTGGGAACCGACGGTTCCCGCTGCAGGTCGAAGTAGTTTTCTCCCTCCATCTCGTAGGTAAACGGGTCTTTTTCCCTGCAGAAGTACCCCCGGCCGTCGATGACGTAGGCGAAGACCGTATGGCCTGATTTGACCGGATGGCGGAACTCGGCGTGGGCAGGAATGGTGACATCGAGATATTCGGGGTCGATCACGATGTCGCGGACCGGGCCTTTGACTTCGAAGACCTCTCCGGCCACAATCCTGACCTGTATGCCCCCTTCCATTTCGACCACCGGAATGTCCTCGTTCTTCACTTCGCGGTAGCGCGGGTCCATCATTTTCCGGTCGGCAGGAAGATTCGCCCACAGCTGGAATCCGTACATCTTTCCGTCCGGATCGCCCCGGGGCATCTCCTGGTGGATGATTCCGCTTCCGGCGGTCATCCACTGAACTTCGCCGGGATTAATGAGACCGCTGTTGCCCAGACTGTCTCCGTGGTCGATCTCTCCCGCGAGCATGTAGGTGATCGTCTCGATCCCCCGGTGAGGATGCCAGGGGAATCCCTTTATGTAGCGTTCCGGCGTATCGGAACGGAAGTCGTCGAGCAGAAGGAACGGATCGAAGAGGTTCTCTTCGCTGAATCCGAAGACACGTTTCAGATGAACACCGGCTCCTTCGATAGTCGGTTTGCTTTTTATGATCTTTTTTATCTGCATGGTTCGGGCCATGTGTTTCCTCCCGCCGGGTAATAGGATCGGACGGATCAGCGCCACGGATGGGTGTGCAGTGATGGCCGCGCTATACAGCGG
>JBNGED010000332.1:0-2367 GCA_049975605.1 Sediminispirochaetaceae bacterium
CGCCGCCGCCTCCCGCATCTGTTCGCGGCTTTCAACCGCGCATGGTCCGGCCACCACGGCCAGACGGCCGCCGCCGATCCGCACCCCTCCGATACGGACGATGGTGTCGTCGCTCTTGAGCTCCCGCGAGGCGAGTTTGTAGGGCTTCGAAATCGGGATGACCCGGTCCACACCCGGAAGGATCTCCACCTCCCGGAAATCCATCTGGACCAATCCGACCGCCCCGAGGATGGTGTCCTGTTCTCCTACGATCTCACGGACCTTGTATCCGTGCCGTTCGAGGAATTCTCTGGTCTCTTCCTTCTGAGCAGGGGTAATATCGTGCTTCAGAACAATAATCATGCAGTTACGCTATTGGTATGAACCCTTCCTGTCAACTATCAGGCTCACCTTTTTACCGCTTTTTGCCGTAGTACGCTCCACGAGCATGCCCCGGAGCTCTGACTGGAAATCGTCCTCCAGCTCCTGGCGGTAAGCCATGATCTTGTGTATGTAGTCGAGGGTCATCCGCGGGGCCCCCTTTTCCGACACTCTTCGGGGACCGGCATTGTACATCGCCAGGGCGGTGACTTCGTTTTCTCCCCTCTCCAGACAGTATTTCAGATAGGCGACTCCGTTGCGGGCATTGAGAACCGGATCGAAGAACTGCGTCTCCTCCAGTGCCGGGAAGGAACGGTTGTTGAGCTGAAACAGTCCGCGGTCGATCGAATTCTCGTTCCAGTTCACCGCAAAGGGATTGAAGCGGCTCTCCGCCCATGCAAGGGAGAAGGTCAGACTGATAGGCAGGGAGTTACTGCGGGTCTCGTTCATGATTATCGCCGCTATCTCGGGCGACCCGCTTCTGCGGCTGAGGAAATCCTGGATAAACTCATCATACAGAGGCCTCGTGAAGGCCTCATCCAGCGGTATAACGGGGTAGATATCTTCTACAGCAGTGAGCCGGTTCTCCTGCATGCCCCGGGAACCATCACTCAGGCTGGACATATCCGTTCCGCTGGATAGGCCCATTCCGCCGGGGCGGTCCGTGGAGCAAGAGACGAACAGTAGAGTTGCGGCTGCTGCTGCCAGCAGTATCTTTTTTAAGCGTGTGATATACATCCTCCTGGGAAAAACTGTTACAGCATGTTAATGGGAAAAAATCAAGCCGTCATATAGGCAAAAATGGATAATTTCACCAAAATAGTACTATCCGGAGAGGAATCAATGACTGACAACGCTGATACACATCCTTCCAGAACCTCACATTCACCTGCCCGACAGCAGCCGGCCGAACTCGGTCTGGGATGCTGGAGCTTCGGCGATTCCTACTGGCTGCAGGCACATCCGGAACCCGGCGCCGGCCTGCCGCCGTCTTATCAAAAATATAAAAAAATCATCCGGACGGCAATAAAAACGGGTATCCGGCATTTCGATACCGCACAGGGCTACGGGAACGGAATCTCGGAACAGATCACCGGGCAGGCGCTGCATGCGGTCCGGTCCGGGGTCACAATCGCCACGAAGACCTACCTCCGGCCGCCCGATACCATGCGTAAAGGGATCGAGCGCAGCCTCAGAAGGCTGAACACCGACTGCATCGATATCTTCTATCTTCACTGGCCGAAGCCGGGCAGGGACCTGCGGCCCCATATGGAAGCCCTCGAATCCGCGCGGGAGGCGGGTCTCATCCGCCACATAGGCGTAAGTAATTTCAGTCCGGCTCAGATCCGTCCACTGATGGAGGCAGGCCGGGTGGATTACTGTCAGTTCGGCTATTCCCTGCTCTGGCGGAATGCCGAGCGGGAGCTGGTCCCCTTCTGTTTGAGCAGGGGGATCAGCATGGTGAGCTACAGCTCCCTGGCCCAGGGCCTCCTGACCCACCCGCCCGGCTGGCTGGATGGGCTTCCCGACGCTGACCCCCGCAGGAAGCTCACGCCGGCCTCCGCCGCTCACCGCTCACAGGTCCGGTCGGTAATCGGCGAGGTGTACACAACGGCCCGTTCCCTGGACACCAGCTCCGCCCGGCTCTCCCTGGCCTGGATACTCGGCCGGGGCTGGTTCCGGTACGTCCTCTTCGGGGCCCGCAGCGTGGAGCAGCTCCTGGATTGCGCGGGGGCCCCGCAGCTCTCCCTGCCGGCGGAGGTCCGTGAGCGTCTCGACGCTCTCACCGCGCCCCTTGCAGAACTCTTCGAGGAAGAGGATAATATCTTCGGCCACTCGCCGTAGCCGGCTCGAAACGAGGGACGGCAGTGTTTCGCAGATACACGGGGGAAGCATGCGGATCATCACTGAAGAGGTCATGACGGAATTCTCGGAAAAAAAGTCCCGCTTCATCTCCATTCTCACCGCCGTCCGCACACAGGAAGAAGCCCGTATGCGCATCAGGAC
>JBNGED010000332.1:2377-3470 GCA_049975605.1 Sediminispirochaetaceae bacterium
GAACCGGGTGGGACCGGTACCCCGACGCGACCCACATAGTCTACGCATTCCGGGTTGGGAAGAGCGGCGACCTGTTCGGGATGAGCGACGACGGCGAACCTCATGGGACCGCCGGCCGCCCGGTCTTCGAAGTGCTGAAGGGCAGCGGAATCACCAACGTGCTCCTGATGGTAGTACGCTACTTCGGAGGGACCAAACTCGGTACGGGGGGACTGGTCAAGGCGTATACCCGGGCCGCACAGGAGGTGATGTCAGCATGCCGCACCGAAGAGCTGACCGAGAAGGTCTCCTACTCTCTGGAGGTCCCGTACCAGCTCCACGACCAGGTACTGAAGGCCCTGCATGAGGAAGGCGCCGCGGTAGAGGACGAACAGTTTGCCACGGAGGTATCTGTTCGCGGCATCCTTCCGGCCGAAGCCGCCGATGGAATCCGCCGCAGACTCCGGGACCTGAGCAGCGGCAGCCTCGAGCTGAAAGTGTCGGAAGACCTGGAAGAATAATCTCTCAGAGATCTCCGGCCGTCATGACCGGGAAAAAATGATAGGCCGGCTCTTCGTATGGATGCGCCTCCAGCAGGGCGCCGGCGATCTCCTTCATCTTTGCAGCCGGGCACACGAGCTCCACCCGGTACTCCTCCACCTCTTCCAGCCTTCCCCTGGTGCCGATAAAGGGAGTGCTGCCGCCGCCCGGCTGGAACTGACCGGTCCCTTTCACCCTCCAGGCGCAGCGGGAGTAGTCTCCGACGGCGCCGGCGCCCGCCCGGAAGAGGGCTTCCTTGACCGTCTCGAGATGGGTCGCGGGAACATAGAAAACGAGAACGTACATTTCACACCTCATTCGGGAAGATTCTGCAGATACCTGCACCACTGCAGGTAGAAATCCGTCAGCGTATCGTATCCCGGCGGCGCATGTCCGCCGATGGGCGGAACGATGTGTATCTGCCAGTGGTCTTCAGGCTTCAGGGTGCCCATGAAGTTCCATATCCCCTTCTCAGGGATATCCGAGTCCATCGCCCAGGACACGATCCTGTCCGCCGAATCGAGGGTCGGACCATCCATGGAGCAGGTGTTGACGATACCGTCGCTCTCCCACC
>JBNGED010000333.1:0-762 GCA_049975605.1 Sediminispirochaetaceae bacterium
GACGAAGAGGAATGCCGCCCCGATTATTATGTGCTCGTAGTGATTGATGACGTTCGTGGTAATGGTTCCCAGCAGGAGGAGGATTATCAGCCAGGGGACGCGTTTTTTTACCATTCCCCATATCGAAGTGTCCATGTACGAGTCGACTGCGCCCGACATGGCACCCATCTTGTAGACATCCTCGGTCTGCTCATCCCGGATGACATCGATGACATCGTCGAAAGTTATTACACCAAGGAGGAGGTTGTCTCGGTCGACTACCGGAAGCGAGACCAGATCGTGTTCTTCGAGGGTCCTGGCCACCTCCTCCTGGTCGGTCTCGTCAAGAACGCTGATAACCTTACGTTCCATGATATCGGATATCCGGGATGTATCGGGAGCGGAGAGAAGGTCCTTGATGGAAACCACCCCGATAAGCCGCTGCAAATCGTCCAGAACATAGATGTTGTAGGGAATTTCCACCTTGTTCACGTTGGATCGGACAAAAGCGAGGGCCTGCGACACTTCGATGCCGGACCTCAGCGCCAGGTAGCGCGGTGTCATCAGTCCCGCCGCATCGTCTTCGTCGAACCTCAGAAGGAATAGCATCTCCCTCTTGGCGCTGTCGCTCAGGTTGTCCCATACCGACCGGCGCACGTCGTGACTGACCGACTGGACGATATCGACGAGGTCGTCGGGTTCCATTTCCTGGAAGAGCGATTTTTTCCCCTGGGCCGAGAGAGACTTGATAATATCTTCCTGTTCGGTATACGGCAGTTCCGT
>JBNGED010000333.1:772-3463 GCA_049975605.1 Sediminispirochaetaceae bacterium
TCCGGATCGAGATGGAGGAAAACCTCTGTCTTCTCTTCTTCGCTGAGGGCCCTCCAGTCATTTAGTAAATCACCGACGGGAATTTCTGAAAAGAGAGAACGGAGCTCATCCTGACTCATCATCTCTTTGTAGCTTCGGTAGTACTCGATATATGTCGTCATGATTCTCTCCCTTCGCGCCACTCGCCGACGAACCGGATTTCCGGCTCCAGTTCGATTCCGTCCTGCTTGTATGCTGTTTCCCGCGCGTACGACACGAGGAAAGCAACATCTTCGGCGGTAGCGCCTCCGGTGTTGATAATGATATTGGCATGAAAAGGAGCTATCTGTGCGCCCCCGCGCCTCATTCCCTTCAGTCCCAGTCTGTCCAGAATAGCGCCTGTCGGCTGTCCGAAGCTGCGGTTATTCTTGAACACTGAACCGGCGGAAGGGTATTCGAAATGCCCCTTGGCTCTGCGGTCTTCTTCGACCTCCTTCATCCTCATGCGGATGGACCCGGTATCATCATGGGTCAGCCTGAACCCGGCCCGTAACAGTATAGCACCGTTTTTTTGAAAAGGAGATATCTTATAACCAAAACTGCTCGACGGAAGTTCAAGCAGACATTCGTTCAGTTGAGGGTCGAAGTATTCAATCCATCCGGGTACGTCGCCGATGGATCGTCCGTAACAGCGCGCATTCATCCAGAGGGCGCCCCCCAGGCTGCCCGGCATTCTGTAGATGAATTCCATACCCGCGAGCGAGGACTCCAATGCAGCTTCAGCGATTGAGCTGACCGGTGTGCCGCAGCCGCCGATGACCCAGGTTTCCTTCACCTCAATCCCGGAGAAATCAGCCATGTCGATCACCAGCCCCCGGATTCCGAGGTCTGAGACCAGGATATTGGCCCCTCCCCCGAGAATGAACACCGGCAGTCCTTCCCCGTCCGCAAGGGCGAGCAGCTCGGCCAGGTCATCCCTGTCGGAAGGGCGGGCGTAGATATCGGCAGGACCTCCGATGCGAAACGAGGTATGCAGGCTCATCGGTTCATCGAGCCGCAGGATTCCGCGAATGTTGATTTTTTTTACTATATTCTCTACATTGATACCCACGATTCCATAATATATGGAAAGCCGCTGTAAATTCTACCGGTTATGAAAAAAGGGGGCCGCAATGAGTCTTAGTTTTTACAATACCATGACGCGTCGTGTCGATGAGTTCAGGACACTGGAAGAAGGAAAGGTAAAACTGTACACCTGCGGTCCGACGGTTTACAACTATGCGCACATCGGCAACCTGCGCACCTATGTCTTTGAAGATCTCCTCCGGCGGACCCTCGAATACGCGGGCTACGAAGTTGAACATGTGATGAACGTTACCGACGTCGGTCATCTGACCGACGATGCGGATGAGGGCGAGGACAAGATGGTGAAGAGTTCCCGTGAAACGGGTATGTCGGTCTGGGAAATTGCAAAGTTCTATACCGATGCTTTTTTCCAGGACATTCATCAGCTCAACATCGTCGATCCGACGATTGTCTGCAATGCAACGGACCACATAGACGACATGATTACCCTGATACAGAGGATCGAGAAGAATGGACACACCTACGAATCCGGAGGCAACATCTATTTCAGCATCGACACTTTTCCCGACTACGGCAAGCTTGCCAGGCTTGACACCCAGGACCTGCAGTCCGGGGCCAGGATCGAGGTCGATACGAATAAGCGGAACCCCCGTGACTTCGTCCTGTGGTTCACCAAATCCAAGTTCGAACATCAGTCGATGATGTGGGATTCTCCCTGGGGTACGGGCTATCCCGGCTGGCATATAGAGTGTTCAGCAATGAGCATGCGGTATCTCGGGGAGCAGTTCGATATTCACTGCGGAGGCGTCGACCATATACCGGTGCACCACACCAACGAGATCGCCCAGGCCGAGGGGGCGACCGGGAAAAAACCATGGGTGAGGTTCTGGATCCACGGTGAGTTCCTCGTCATGGGCAGTACCAAGATGGCTAAATCAAAGGGGAATTTCATCACCCTCCGAACGCTGATCGATGAGAGGTATGATCCTCTCGATTACCGGTACTTCTGTCTGGGAGGGCATTATCGCTCACAGCTTCAGTTCAGTACCGATTCCCTCGATGCGGCCCGGTCCGCCAGATTGAATCTGATGGAGAAGGTCGATGAGCTGCAGGAAAACGCCGAACCCGTCGGTATAGCTCAGATCGGCCCTTCCGCCCGTACCTACCTGGATGAATTCATAAATCACGTGTACACTGATCTGCATATACCCCAGGCATTATCGGTTCTGTGGACCCTGGTGAAGGATGAGGCCGTACCCCCCGCCGACAAACTGGCAGTGCTGTACGATATGGACCGGATCTTCGGCCTCAAGTTAAAAGAGGGTATGCCCAGGGCGGAAATCGATCAGGAAGCATTGGACCTGATAAAAGAAAGGGAAGCGGCAAGGAAGAACCGCGACTTTTCCAGGGCTGATGAGATACGCGATTTGCTGTTGAAAAGGGGGATTGTGTTGAAAGATACCCCCGACGGGACCAAATGGTCCCGAAAATTGTAACGAAACAGGCTGTGTGTTGTTTAGTATATGAAGATTTTCAGCAATGACCCGGAAGCATTCAAATCGGTATACGGGCAGACATTCCCCATCATCGTGAGAGTCGCATACCATATTACCCAGGATATCGAAG
>JBNGED010000334.1:0-3463 GCA_049975605.1 Sediminispirochaetaceae bacterium
GCACTGCAGTCCTACAACGGCACGCTGGTCTTCGTCTCCCACGACCGGTACTTCATCGAACATCTCGCATCGCGGGTGCTCGAGATCGGCGGCGGAGGGGCCCGGAATTTCCCGGGAGATTACGCCTACTACCTCTACCGGCTCGAGCAGGAAGAGGCGGCCGTAAACGGAGCCGCCGGGAACGGCGCCGCTTCGAACGGCGGTTCTATGAACAGCGGTTCTAAGAACAGCGGTTCTAAGAACGGCGGTGCGGCCCGGGCAGCCGGAGGGATCAGGGCAGCCGCAGAAGCGGCACCCTCAGCGGAGGGACGCGACATCGGATACCAGCAGTTAAAACAGATCAAGAACAGGCTCCGCAAGCTGGAATCGGAAGAAGCCGCCATTATGGAGCGCATCGAATCCCTCGAACAGTCCCACCTCGAACTGCAGGAGAAGATGGCCCTCCCGGAAGTGTATTCCGACGGAGAGCAGATCAGAGAACTGCAGAACGAATTGAAATCAAACGAACAGCAGCACGCCGAACTGTCCCGCCGGTGGGAGACGGTGCTCGAGGAGAAAGAATCCCTTCAAAAGGAGTACGACCGATGAAATACAGCAGCCGAAGCCGCTCCACCCTCATCCGGCTGGTTCTGCTCGGCCTCCTCGCCGGGACCCTTGCATGGGCCCTCGCCGAACGGGCGCTGAGCTATACGGGAATCATCATCGATATGGGAATCGGACCCATCGGTTTTGATTTGCGGGTTCTCGCTGTCTCTCTCTATGTGAACCCCGGGTCGCTGCTCGGCGCGGCCGGCGGGTGGATACTCTTCCGGAGGCTCTGAGATGGACACACTGATTCTCGCCTCATCCTCTCCCCGTCGACAGGAACTCCTCACCGCATTGGGGATCCCCTTTACGGCGGTCTCCTCCGAATATGAGGAGCAGTTTGACGACCGCCCCCCCCTTGAACAGGCGCAGCATCTGGCTGAAATGAAGGTCCGAACTCTCCTTAAGCACCGGCCCGATCTGAGCGGATGGATCATCCTCGGAGCTGACACCTGTATAGACCTGGCCGGCCGCATACTCGGCAAACCTGCCGACCGCAGTGAAGCCGCACATTTTCTCGAGTCCATGTCGGGGACCTCGCACCATGTAATCACCGGTCTCGCCCTCTGGGATGGAAAAAAGAAGACCATGCTCACAAGGGCCGAGACAACCATGATCCAGGTGGCACGCCTGAATTCCGCCGAGATAGAGTGGTACCTCGATACCGGAGAGTGGGAAGGCGCCGCCGGAGGCTATCGGATACAGGGCAGAGGCAGTTTTTTCGTCGAACGGATCGAAGGGTGTTTCTTTAACGTCGTGGGGTTGCCAATTCGTCTGTTTTATGGCATGTTACATGCTCAGGGGTACTCTCTTCTGCAGAGTATCTCATAATCTTCCACCGTTTATGGTGAGAAACAACTGAAGGAAAGACGACGGGGTCCGCCCGGTTCATACGGCGGAGGCTGCCCGTCACAATTGGAAGGAGGACACTAGTGTCTGTAGTTACTATGAAAAGCCTGCTTGAGTCAGGCGTGCATTTCGGTCACCAGACCAAACGTTGGGACCCCCGTATGAAGCGGTACATCTTCGCTGAAAGGAACGGGATCCACATCATCGACCTGCAGAAGACCATCGGCTCCATCAAAGAGGCGTACGATCTCATCAGAGAGCAGGTCAAGAGCGGCAAAGCCATACTCTTTGTCGGTACCAAGAAACAGGCCCAGCAGGCCATCGAACGTGAAGCGCAGCGCTGCGGAATGTACTACGTAAGCAACCGCTGGCTGGGCGGCATGCTCACCAACTTTTCCACCATTAAAAAATCAATTCACCGGCTGAAGAAAATCGACAAGATGGAAATCGACGGCACCTTCGAGAACCTCACCAAGAAGGAAGTTTCACGCCTCAACAAGGAGCGGATGAAGCTCGAGAAGAACCTGGGCGGAATCAAGGACATGAAGGACCTTCCCGGCGCGGTCTTCATCATCGACACCAGGAAGGAAGCCATCGCCGTGGCTGAAGCCAAGCGGGTTGGTATCCCCATTGTGGCCGTTGTCGACACCAACTGCGATCCCACCGATATCGATTATCCGATTCCCGGCAACGACGACGCTATCAGGGCTATTTCGCTCTTCACCAAGGTGATCGCAGACGCCGTTATCGACGCTGACAACGAGATCGGCATCCAGATCATCGAAACTCTTCAGGACGAAGAAGAAGGTGAAAAAGAGACCGCCGCTGAAGAAAGTGCCGAGGAACAATTCGAAGAGTTCGAGACCGCAAGTGTCGGCGAGGTAATCCAGCAGGGTGAATCGGAAGAGAAAGAAGAAGAAGAAGAAGAGGAAGATAAGAGTGAATTCACCGCCGAAGATTACTCCGATTACACCCCGGAATCCGAGGGCGAAGAGAAGGCGGAAGAAGCCGCAGCCCCGGATGAAAGCGTCAAGGAAGAGCTGCCCGAAGGCGCCGAGCTGATCGACGAGGACAAGCTGTACGAGGAGTAAGTCTGAAGAGAGATCGGTGGATCGGGTCTTCGACTCCTCTGATCCAATATCAATATTTAGAATAAGGAGTGTACTGTGGATATAAAAGCTGCGGATGTAAAAAAACTGCGTGACAAGACCGGTGCGGGCATGCTGGATTGTAAGAAAGCCCTCATGGAAGCCGGCGGAGACTTTGCCGAGGCTGAAAAAATCCTGAAGGAACTCGGCCTTGCAGCGGCCGCCAAACGAAGCGGCCGGGCGACCAATGAAGGACGCATCTTCACCAAGGTCGGCGATTCGACCGCCGTAGCGGTGGAAATCGCCTGTGAGACCGACTTTGTTGCCCGTAACCAGGATTTTATCAAGCTCGGGGACGATATCGCCTCTACCATTATCGAGAAGGGCCTGACCGAGAAGACCGCCGAGCTGGATGAGAAGGTCAAAGACACCATCAGTACCATCAAGGAGAACATGGAGCTCAAACGCTTCACCACTCTTCCCATCGCTTCCGGCGAGATGGTCAGTGAATACGTGCACGGTGAAGGCTCCATTGGTGTACTCGTGAAAATGAAAGCCGATTCGGCCGACGTGCTCAAGAACGATCAGGTGAAGGAATTCGCCTTTGACTGCGCGCTGCATATTGCCGCGTTCAATCCCCTCTATCTCAGCCGCGACCGTGTAGACGCCGAGTACACCCGGGAACAGGAGGCCATTTTCAGGAAACAGGCCGAGAACCTCGGCAAACCTGAAAAGGTCCTGGAAGGGATCGTAAAGGGCAAGCTGAACAAGCATTACAGCGAGATTTGTCTCCTGGATCAGGGCTTCGTGAAGGAAGAGAAGAAGAGTGTCGCCCAGAAATTGAAGGAAGTCGCTTCCCAGGCCGGCGGAAAGCTGGAAATTGTGGATTTTATCTACTACAAAGTCGGCGACGAATCGTAAAAAAGCATGATACAATAGAC
>JBNGED010000335.1:0-3456 GCA_049975605.1 Sediminispirochaetaceae bacterium
CATGGGGACCATCGCCCCGAAGGTCATGCCGTTGCCGGCCTTGAATTTCCGGAGTTCTTCGATTTTTCCCAGAAAAATCACCTCAGCCGGTTGGAGGGTCTCCAGCTTCAGGCGGTTGATCAGATCGGTCCCGCCGGCCAGTGCGGCTGCCTCCGGCTTCTGCAGGAGCTGCAGCGCTTCGGAGAGCGACTCCGGAGCGTGATATTCGAATTCATGGCTAATTATTCTGGTATTGGTCATTTTTTTTGTTCTCCTAGTGCCCTCACGATATCTTCGGGGAGAATCGGAAGCTTCGTGAAGCGGATCCCGAGTGCGTCGTGTATGGCCGAAGCGACTGCCGCCGGAGCTGGATTGAAGGCGGCCTCTCCGATCCCTTTGGCGCCCATCGGTCCGGTGGGTTCGTAGGTGCCGGCGAAGATCACTTCGAATTTCTCCGGGTCCGGCATCTCATCGATCCCGAGCATTTTGTAGTCGAGCATCGAACCGTTGTTGGTGAGGCGGCCGGTCTTCCGGTCATAATCGGTCTGCTCGAGCAGGGCCATCCCGGCTCCCCTGTAGAAGCCGCCGTGGATCTGTCCGCGGGCAAGTCCCGGATTGATGACGGTACCGGCGTCGCTGCCGGCCACCACCCTCAGGATTCGGACCGCTCCCGTCTCGGTGTCAACTTCGACTTCGACGAAGTAGGATGTGTAGGCGGGGGGACAGGCGTTTTTCCTGATGCTCTTGGAAAAAATAGCCGTGCCCCAGTCCTTGTTCATGGCCTCTTCGGCTACCGCCGCCAGGGTCATGGTCTTCTCGGGATTCCCCCATACGGAGATATAGGTCTGGTCATCCTCCTCATTGTAGTTCAGGACCAGCGATCCAGGATATGCGTCCAGAATACGTGCGGCATATTCGAAGAGTATCTTTTTGGTCTCCATAGCTACTTCGTGAACGGCCCCCGCCCCGCAGTAGACTCCGCGGGTAGCGTGGGTACAGACATCGTAGCCGGTGGAACGGGTGTCAGCCGGGGATATCCCGATCTTGTCGAAGGGGACCTGGAACTCCTCGGCCACGATCTTGGCCGCCGCGTCGAGGGTCCCTCCGCCGTGGTCCATGAGGGCGGTCAGGATGTCGATGGTACCGTCTTCGTTGACCTTCACCTGCACGGTGGTGTAGTCCTTGACCTCGCCCGGCACGGGAGCGCCGGTCCCCGAGGTGTGGAATCCTCGGGCGAATCCGATTCCCCGACGGTATCGGCCGGACTGTTTTTCACGTCCCTGCCGCCCGTAATAGCCGATTCTCTCCGATCCTTTCTCGATCAGCTCCTTGACTCCGTCCGAAAAAATCGGCGACTTGATGGTCGGACCCTGCCCCCAGAAGATCTCCCCCAGGCCGACGTAGTTCTTGAGCCGCAGTTCGATCGGGTCCATGCCGAGTTTTTCCGCCAGCATATCCATGGTCATCTCTACGCCGAAGGTCACCTGCGGCGCCCCGTAGCCCTGCATGGCGCAGGTCGGGACTTTGTTGGTGTACACGGCGGTTCCTTCGTACTTCATGCTCTTCATACGGTACAGTGAGTGCCAGAATCCGCTCATCACCCCGAGGAAGGACAATGCCTGGATGTGATGACAGCCGATGTCGATGATGGCCTTCATGTGTCCGGCGGTCAGGGTCCCGTCCTTGCGGGCCCCCACCTTCAGGGTGTATCTGGAAGGATAGCGTACGTGATCGTAGAGGTCTTCCTCGCGGGACTGGACGATCTTCACCGGCCGGCCTGATTTGAGCGCTAAAGCAGTCGTAATCAAGGCGACGGGATTGGTTTGAATACCCGAACCGAAGTGCCCTCCGCCGGTAATGCGGACGACATTCACCTTGTTCAGCGGGAGATCGAAGACGTAGCCCAGCAGGATCCGGGTGTTGTGTACCGCCTGGGTGGTCGGCCAGACGGTGATACCGCCGTCCGGTTCCGGCCTGACCACGCAGCTCTTGGTCTCGAGCTGGCAGTGGTACTGCCTCGGGGTCTCGAACACGCTCTCCACGATGACATCGGCCTGCTTGAAGCCATCTTCGATATCCCCCTCCACCACTTCCCGGGTGCAGGCGATATTGTTTTTTATTACAATCTCTTTCTCCTGGAGATAGACCTTATCGTGTATGAGGTCTTTCCCGGCGGCCATGGCATCCTCCATGGTCATGTAAGCCGGGAGAATTTCCCACTCCACCTTCACCGCCCGGGCCGCCCTCTCCGCCAGCTCCTCGGTCTCAGCTGCTACCGCGCCGTAGAAATCTCCTACCTGCCGCATGTGATCGCTGAACAGCCGCCAGTCCTTGTAGGTGGCGCTGGGCACCGAAACCTGCCGGATGTTGTAGAGCTTGTCCGGAGCATCCCTGAAGGTGACGCAGACCGCTCCCAGGGATTCAGCCCCGGAAACGTCGATCGACTTTATCCGCGCGTGGGGATGCGGAGATCTGAGGATTCTGCCGTACAGCATATTGTCCAGATACAGGTCCGAGGGATACTTCTCCAGGCCCGTTACCCTGGCCCGTCCCTCCTTCCGCGGGAAATCTTTTCCCAGAAACCGGTATTCCTTTTTCATTCTTCTATCCTCTTTAACAGGGCAGCTGTCCCCGAATGAGCTGTTCGGATATATCCTTCGCAGCCATGAGCAGCTTCTGCCCCTTTGCTTTCATTTTTTCATCATTGAGACTGGCGGATGTACCGACGATCGCCAGGGATCCGACTACGGTACCGTAGCGGTTGAAGACCGGCGTCGCCACGGCGTTCACTCCTTCATGATATTCGCTGTGGTTGTAGGAGATGTGATGAAGCTGTATCTCTCTGAGCTGCCGCTCCAGTTCATCCACATCCACCGTGGTGTTGTCGGTGTAGCGGTCGAACTGCAACCGCCGATACAGTTTCTGCCGTTCGTAATCCGGAATGAAGGCCAGTACAGCCTTCCCCGCCGCTGATGAGTGCAGCGGCATCAGCTCTCCCAGCCCGACGGCAATCCGGGTATTGATGGATCCCCGCACATCGATGACAACGCAGTAACTGCCGTTGTATTTGGCGTAAAACACAGTCTCTCCCAGCTCTTCATAGAGATCATCGAGAAACGGCCGGCAGAGAGCGGCCTCATTGTTGGTGGCCAGGATGCTCTGGGCGAACCGGAGGTGGGCGAATCCAAGAAAATACCTCGAATCGGTCGGCCGTTTGTAGACCAGGTTATACTTACAGAGGGATGCGAGGATCCGGCAGCACGTCGAAGGCGGCAGTCCGAGTTCCCCGCTTATCTCTTTATTGGTTGCACCGGTCTGCGAATGCTCCTGAAGAACTTCCAGTATGTGAAAAATTTTGCCGACATCCGGCACTACTGCTCCCCCTTGTGGTTCGATACCAGAATATGCTCCTGCTGAAAGCCATGTCAAGCAATTATTGGAATTGGGTTCCAATAATTGGAATCCAATTCTACTCCT
>JBNGED010000336.1:0-3422 GCA_049975605.1 Sediminispirochaetaceae bacterium
CGAGTAGGCAAGTACATCACTGCTGATCCCGCCGGCGAAGTCTACGTCGAAGTGATCGTAGGCGGGAATGGAGTTGAGGGTCACAGCGAGCTCCTGCTGTCCGGCGGGCTCGTTGAGCAGCCAGTTGAGGAAGGTCCGCGCTTCCTTGTTCACCTCGGAGTCCTCGGTTACCACAAAGTACCATGGGATACCGACGGGGATCCGGCGGCTCCGCGCTGCATCTTCGGTAAGTGCGAGCGGCACGAGACCCATGTCTATGTCCGGATTGGCGTCGAGGATTGCCGCTTCCTTCCAGTTCCCCTGCTGGATCATCGCCGCGTCTTCGCTGGCGAAGAGGGATACCTGCATGTGGTGGTCCTGCGAGAGTGGGTCGCCCTTAGTGTTGGAACGTACCAGATCGATAAGCTTCTGCAGAGCCTAGAAGTACTCGTTCTCCGCCATCGACCCGGTGCCGGCGTTGAGGGACTCCACAAAACCCCGCGGATCGTCCTGTGATGCGAAGGGAACATTGAGCTGATGGTTGGAAGTTACCCACCAGGTGCCGTAGCCCGACACGAAGGGGGTGATACCCGCTGCAGACAGTTTTTTCACTGCGGCTTCCAGTTCACTGAAGGTCTCCGGGACCTTGGCGATTCCAGCCTCGGCGAAGAGGTCCTTGTTGTAGATGTAGCCGTAGCCCTCGATAGAAGTGGGCAGGCCCATCAGGCGGCCGTCGAGGTAGGCACTCTCCTTTGCAACCGGCAGGAAGTGGTCCACCACCTCCATGTCGGACAGGTCGTCGAGATACTCTCCATAGGTCGCGAAATCGCTCGCACCATCGATCATGAAGATGTCCGGCAGATTCCCGGTACGCGCGCGGGTAGCGAGAACGGGCCGCCAGTCGACGCCGCCGCCGACAACCTCGTATTCCACGGTGATGTTGGGATAGTCCTCGTTGAACCGGGCTACCACGTTCTCCATCGGTTCGCCCCAGACAGATTTGCCGCTGATAAAGAAGTTCACTGTCTTCTGCTCGACAACCTCTTCTTTTTCGCCGCCGCCCGCGGCCGGCGCGGCTTCCTGTTCACCCCCGGCAAAGACAGGCACCACTATCAACAGGACCAGCAATCCAAGAATAACCCCTTTTTTCATTTTCAATCTCCTCCTGAATAAATATCTAATCAATCCCGATATTCACGGGCTGACCGCTGTTTTGAATCGACTCCTGCGCCGCCAGTACCATCTCCAGCGAGACATATCCATCCCGGGCTGAGGCGACCGGATCCTTCCCGTCATAGAAAGACTGCAATGCACGGACGAGATCACGATCGGCGCCGAAATGGCTTGTATCGAACTCCCCGCCGCGGCAGTCAAACGTTTCCACCTTTCGGCCGAAATCGGAATGGAGCGTTACCTTTCCCTCATGTCTGTTCACAATGATCTTGCCCTTCTCCCCTACAAGCAGAAGGGTCTCCTGGTCCTGTGAATCCGAACCAAAGATCGAGAAGAAGAGCGCCGCCTTCACTCCCGACGGATAGGCGAGAGACACCAGTGCATGATCGACGATATCGGATCCCGGCGCATACACGCACGTATCGATCCGATCGGCCTCGTTCTCCGCTTTGTTCCAGGAATCGAATTGCAGCACAAAGGCCCCGTCGCTGATTTTGCGGGGGTCCCGGCGGTAGGGACACTCCCGGTCACAGACCCGGCACGACTCAGGGGCATTAACATCCACCGGAAAAACGGAGCTGCGTCCGCCGATGGCCGTAAGGAAGCGCGGATATTCTCCAGCCATCCAGTTAAAGACGTCGAAGTGGTGGGAACTCTTGTCGTTGAGAGCGCCCCCCGACAGTTCCCTGCGGCGGTGCCATGTCTGCAGGTAGCGATGGTAGGGAATAACGGAGTTGATCTGCATCATCTGCAGGGGACCGATGATACCGCTGTCGAGAAGAGCCTTCGCCTTGATCCAGCTCCTCTCATACCGGCGGGTGAAGCCCATGATGAGGGGGTTCTCCCGTGCCGCATCAACGATTTGCACGGCATCTTCCCGTGTAACCGAGATCGGTTTGTCCAGGTATACCTTCTTGCCGGCGGCAAGGGCCTCCACGGCGGTTGCACGGTGCTGACTGGTGAAATTGGTAACCAGGACCATACGGCACCGTTCGTCTTCGAGCATCTCCCGGTACGTTTGATGCACGCGAACCGTCCTGTTCTGACCCTGATCGGAGTAGAGCTTCTCCAGATACCGTCGCGCTTCCTCCGCCCGGTCCTGCAGGATATCATGAACACCTGAGACAAAGAGCTTTGTCTCACCGCTCAGCATGACTATCGCCTGTCCCAGACAGTACACGCCGCGAACGCCCGCTCCGACTATTCCTACTCCGATTTCTTCCATTGTTTCACTCTTTTCTTTTATCTAGATTATACCTTTGTTTTCTCGCAGACAACAAATATTAATTTTTAATGCAGGGTATAAAAAAATGTGATACCATGAGGGGGTGATTGATAACCTGCTGCGCTTCAAAAAAATCGTCGAAGCGGGAAGCATAAGCAAGGCAAGCCGGCTCCTCTTCGTCAGCCAGCCCGCATTGTCTCAGTCGATCAAACTCCTTGAACAGCAGTACGGGGTCGAGATCCTCGAACGCCACTATTCGGGAATCAAGCCTACAGCCTACGGCGACATACTCTATAGAACCGCATGTGAAATTGAACGGTGCTTTCTGAACATCGACAGACAGATGCTGGAAGAGAAGAAGACAGCAGAACCCGATACCGGTGATAACGAAATAAATATCGGCTGCAGCACCATCTGGAATGATTTTCTCCTGCCCGATGTCATGCGTTCTCTTGATATTCTGGATTCATACGCAATCAACGTCACACATGGAACATCTGAAGGGCTTCTCGCGGAGCTGATGGAAGAACAGAAATACGATTTCGTTCTCTGCCGCATACTGGAAGATAAAAAATACCGAAGTCTGGAATCGATTCCGCTGTTTCAGAACCAGGAGGCCATATTCATCCAGGAACACCATCCTATTTTCAGCACCGAATTCGTAAAAGAAAACCTCCAGGAATTCAAGTGGATAAAGCTCAAGAGCATGCCCGTCCTGCGGCGCACGGACCTGACCCCGGCGGGACTCTCGTACTTTCCGGATAATTTTTTTACGCCGAAGATCTCTTACGAGGTGGAGGACCTGATGGCGGCTATCCAGCTCATCAGAAACAACTACATCATCCTTCTTCCCCTGGCGCTTTCCGATCTGCTGGAGAAATACGAGATAAAGCCGCTTCCCATTCCCAGGGCACTGATGAACACCTACTGGCTCGGTATCGTTCACTCCCGTGACCGGGAAATACCGCTCCATGTCAGGGAACTGATGACGAGGATCCGATTGTTTTTTGCATATCAGAAAAAATAGCCTGCACGGATTCTAGAC
>JBNGED010000337.1:0-3420 GCA_049975605.1 Sediminispirochaetaceae bacterium
GTTTCATATAGGCCATGCCATCCATGTACTTCAGTTTGAGAAGCCCTGCCTTCTTCTCTTCACCGGGAACGACATCGAGCGCCTCGTGCACGGCAAGATGGAGCTTACCGTATTCACCCTGTTCGAAATACAGCTTCACCAGATCGACATATGCTTCCATATCCCCGGGATATCTGGGCAGATACTCCCTCAGGTCCTGCACCGCCTGTTCAGTCTGATTCAGCTCCGTGTAGAGCCGTGCTCTCAACCGCAGCAGTTCCCGGTCGTAGGCGGCGCCTTCGCCTTCCGAGAAGCTGTCCTGGACGACAGCAAGGGCCTCGCGATACATCCCGCTGCGATAGAGGGAATGAGCGTATATGTAATGCGCCGCATCCCTGTGGACCGATTCGGGGAACTCGCTGAGGACCTGTTCCAGTTCTCCCGCGTACTCTCCAGCCGGCCGAGTGTGAACAGGAGGTCCCCGCGGCTGCCGTCCGATTCCGCCATGTACGATTCGATCAACTGTACCGCTTCATCACTATCTCCGTCCCGTTCGGAGATAAGGGCGAGATAGTAGGGAACGAGGCCGTCAATTTCTTCGGTCGGTACAGTGCGCCATATACGGCTCAGGTAACTCCGCGACAGCTCATACCTCCCCTCCCGATACTGCTGTATTCCGGCCCTCAGGAGAAATTCTGCCAGCAGGACAGGTCTGCCGGCAAGCCGGTTCTGGGCTTCATCAAAAATTTCCTGCTGCTTCCCGGTCTGTCCGGTCTGTCCGTATATGACGAAGAGCCGCTTGTATGCGGTGGTCTGGATCTCCCCATCCGTGTCCAGGAGATCCAGGAAGAGCTGTTCCGCTTCCCCGGCACGGCCTTCCTGGAAGAGCGCTTCCGCCCGATAGAGCGAGAGCCGCTGGCGGTATTCACTGTCCATCAGCTCGAAGGGGACATCCGCAAAAAAGTCGTACAGCTCCTCGAAACGGCCGGTTTCGACCAGGAGCGACGAGTAGAGAAGGAGAGCTCTCGGGGCCTCCACGGGGCTGTCATAGAGCCCGTAGAGACGTTTGACGGTAATGAAGGCCTGTTCTCTGTCCTGGAGCTCACGCTCGCACATCGCCTTGTATAAGAGTGCGTCCCGGTAGAGTGAATCTCCGGAATCTGCTTCCCTGTCCTCTTCAATGTATGCGTTGAAAAAATCCAAAGCGGCAGCGTACTCACCGAGCCGGAAGTGGTTGTACCCTCTCCAGAACGGTATGTAACGGTAGAATCTCGTGTTCGGATACCGCTCGGATATCCGGCCTAACATCTCCAGCGCCTCGTTCGGCCGGCCGAGATAGGTCCGTATGACCGCCTGTCTGAATCTGGCATCAGCTACGTAGGCGGAGTCGGGGAATTCGTCCAGCAACTGTTCGTATCTGGAATAGGCGAATTGATAGTCACCTTTCTGGAACCTTCGTTCGGCTTCTCTGAAAAGCCGGTCTTCCTGCTGTGCAAAAATCGGCAGCACACATATCAAGCCGCATAGAACGAGGAGAGAACCCTTTTTCATAGTGTAAAAGATACTTCAAAGAGGTCAGGTTTTCAACAAATCAGCGTTTTATTACCGGATCGAGCCTCATTGTTCCCGGTTTGAAGACGCCCGTATGGGGAACCTCCGCCAAATGCACGAATTCTCCGCGGTACCGGTCAATGAACTCGTCGATGCTCGTCTCCTCCGTACGCTCCATAACGCTTACCTGGAGACCGCCCTTTTCATCCAACCATGCAAAAAACACTGCTACGTGCAGGTGCTTGCGCAGCTCGTACCCACCGTGTACCAGTTCGTTTACGGATCCGAGGTAGAAGCTGTTCGGATTGGCCCGCGCGAGTTCATAAAGAGCAGTCTTCAACCGCTCGACGGAATACCCGACATCTTCCTCGTACTCGTGGTAGCGCAGATAGTCGACGTCCGCAGCTTCGGGATTGAAAGGCTCTGATCCGCCGGTCGGTCCGCCGTTAGATCCATCGGCCGCCGAGTGGACCTTCAAGGCCTCCACCGCCAGGTTCCTCGTCCAGTCAAGCCCGAAATAGGGATCTTCCGCATCTTCGACCTTCTCGCTCCAGCGGTTCCCTCTGTAATCGAGATGGGGTTCCTTCAGGCGGTCTATGGGCAGAAGCCTCCCGGTAACAGGATACAGAACTCCGTCAACGATCCACTTCGCGAAGCCCGAACAGTTCAGACCGGCAGGCCCTTCATCCGGCTGGGGTGAACCGTCCTCTATGAAAACAAACCGACCTTCGGCGTTGATTGCGCCGTCATCCACATCCTTGAGCTGTCCGAGATACGGTCTGATCTGCTGCACCAGATCGTCGGTGCTGCTCAGTACGGGAAAGGGAAATTCTTCCCGGGGGAGGTAGAAGCTCCAGTCTACATACGCCGCGGAGGAGCGCATGAGTTCGGCCACCGGTTTGGCGGCGGCATCCTCCAGTGAAAAAGGAAGGGTAATATCCTGCTGCATGGGATCACCGAGAAGCAGGATGTCCATTACTGAGCTGTCTTCACCTTCCGGTTCGATTGAGATGTAACTATCCGCTTCATCCTTGTAAAAAATCTTCATCTTCATGAGCCGCCCGGTAGCCCTGGACCGCTGCAGAACAATACTCCCGGTAACCGGTCTGGCAAAATTGATGTCTTTTCCGTGGTAAAAACAGAAATAGATGATGTCCTTCTCTTCCTGTACGAAGAACTGCACCTGGTGTTCGTATCCGGGCTCGTTCAGAACATCGGCGGAAAGCTCCGCTGCCGACTCGATTGGTCCCAGGATTCTGTCAAGGTAGAGGCTGCGGACATAGCTGTTTTCAGGCAGAGAGGCCTCGATATTACCGGCCGGAAGCGGAAAAGCTGCAGCAGTACTGATCCCCTGCAGCAGCAGAATCAGCAGAATGGCGGCAACCCTTCCACAGAGTGAAAAACGTCGGATCTTCAGAGACAATATGCGCATACACATTCTATATCGACCGATTGAAGCCTTCGACTGAGAGGCCGTTCAATTTTTTCTGCTGTTCCCGTACCCGGCCCTGGAGGAGCAGCAGTTCGTTCCTCAAAGCGGTAATGTGGGCCCGGATATTCTTCTCCTCCGCGTAAAACTCCTCCCACAGTTTCTCCCTCGCCCCTGCGAGAGTGAACTTCTTCTCCTGCGTCAGGTATTTTATCCGCATGAGCAGATCGAGCTCACGGCGGGAGTAGATCCGACGGCCGGCCTCATCCTTCCGCGGAGACAGCAAAGGGATCTCCTGTTCCCAGTACCGCAGTACGTGGGGCTTCACCTCGAGTAATTCAGACACCATGCCGATGTGATATCCGTTCATCTCGCGTGCCCGGAGCGCTCCTTTAACTCAACGGTAAGAGGTATCTCGGTGAATCCGAGTCCGGTTCTGATATTGTTGATCAGGTACTGGA
>JBNGED010000338.1:0-3418 GCA_049975605.1 Sediminispirochaetaceae bacterium
CCCGGAGACAGTCTCGAGTCGAACGGCGACAGTTCCCCGCCGCGGCGCGGGGAAAGCGTGCAGGAGGGCATTGGTCACCGCCTCGTTGACGATGATCCCCAGCGGTACCGCCCTGGTTACATCCAGGTAAATATCGGAGAGCTCGAGGGAGAGGCTGACCCTGCTCGAATCGGCATAGGAGTCATGGAGCTGAGTCGCCAGCTGCTGCAGAAAGGGGCCGAATTCCAGCTGCGAAAGGTTCTGATCGTGATACAGCATGTTGTGAATCATGCCCATCACCTGGATCCGGTCCCGTGTCTTGTAGAGGGCCTTCTGGAGCGCCGCATCATCCGGCAGCTCGTTCATCTCGAGAAATATCAGTCCGTTGATGACCGCCAGGTTGTTCTTCACCCGGTGGTGGACCTCCCGGAGCAGGACCTCCTTCTGTTCCAGTGAATCGACGAGTTCGTTCTCCGCCTTTTTCCGCGCGGTAATGTCCCTGAAGAAGGCGAAAAGATATACCTTCCCTTCGTAGGTGAGGGAAGAGACGGATACTTCCACCGGGAACTGCGAACCGTCCTTCCGCCGATACACGGACTCGTACGTACGGACCCTGCCTGCGTGAACCAGCTGCCGCTGCTCTGTCCAGCGCTCCTCGGTAAAGGAGGGATCGATGTCGAATATCTTCAGAGAACTCAGCTCCTCCCGGCTGTATCCCAGCTGCTCGCAGGCCAGGCTGTTCACATAGGCTATGCTGCCGTCGGGATCTTCGATCTGGAAAATTCCGATCGCGGCATTTTTGATCGCGTAGTCCCTCAGATAGAGGTCCCGCTCCAGCAGCATCATGTCGGTGGTATCCTGGACGATCAGATAGATCCTCTCGCTTCCCTCGATGGTTACAACCCCGCTGAACACGGCCACGTTCCGTACACTGCCGTTTCCGGCCTCGTGCCTGTCCTGAAAAAAGTACTTCCCGGACTGTACAATCCGCGTCAGCATCGACCCGTCCGCCAGGAAGGAAGAGGGGCTCACATCGGAGAAGGTCATGCCGCACAGGGTATCCTTGTCGCTGCCGTAGAACTTCAGGGCGGTATTATTGACGTCGACGATCCGGCCGGTCTTCGAGTCGAGGATGAGTATAGGATTGTAGACATTTTCGAACAGACTCCTGTACCGCTCTTCACTCTCGACAAGGTCCTTCTGGACTACCTGCCGGGTTTCGTGTTCCAGGAATATTCTCAGAATCAGTACCAGCGCCAGGGGGTAGAATATCATCACCGCGGGACCGAGCTCCAGCAGGACCTCCCAGCCGGTCCTCCCGGGCATAACCAGCTGCGACATGAGCATCAGGAAGTGTACGAGCAGCCCCAGAAGCAGGATCCGCAGCGTACCCTCCCAGGCTTTGCTTTTTTTCCGCATGAAGTACACCGCCGCACCCAGGAAGCTCGATTCGATAATGACGAGCACTCCGGGCAGGGCCCCGGCGCCGCCGAGGTAGATGCGGAACGCCGCCGCTATCGCTCCCGCAATCCCGGCGATCAGCGGACCGCCGATGTATCCCGCGGCTGTCAGGACGATGGAGCGGCCGTCGTAGATCACACCGGGAGCGAATTGCAGGGGGGTCATCATTCCGACGATACTCACTGCACCGAAGAGAATACCCGCAATGACGCGGTATCTCAGCGATGAGTATATGAGCCTGCTGCCGATGTAGTCATAGGCAACCGTCAGAGCGAGCAGGAGAGCAATATTGTGAATCAGTTCGAGTATTACCATAGCTTCACGAGCAGCTTTCTGTTCATATGTAAATTCAATATAATATTTTTTTGGACACATTTCCGGCTGTCCGTGCAAAAAAAATCCACGGATCCGGGTTAATTTATAATAAGAATAGTAAGAATTAGCCCTGCAGTTTAAACTGTAATTTAAACTGGCACATTTCTCCAAATTCTAGTATACTGTGTATATGGAAGTAAGCACATACAGCGATGAATTCATCGATGTGTACTTCAAGCAGAAGCCCCTGACTACCCTCGGCCAGGTCAAAAGGCTCTACAGCTGCCTCAGCAGCCCGGACCTCGAACAGTCCGAGAAACGCGTCCGCAAGCTGCTTCTCCACGCCATCGAGCATGGCGAGATCCCCGTGTACGAATACAGACTCTGATTTTCCCGCCCTTTTTTCCCTGAAAAAAATTAGGCCTGAGTATATACTTACAGGCATGAAGCTCAGATTCTTACTCACGGCATGCGCCCTGGTTCTCTGCACCGCTCCCCTTCATCTGGGCGCCGAGGAGGTCGTTTCGGTCCTCTACTTCGAGAACCTCCGCGGGGACCAGGAGACTCAATGGATCTCCAAGGGAATCGCCGATTCACTGATATCCGAACTCTCTCAGGTCGAAGGGCTTGCTATCGTCGAACGCGAGGAGCTCCAGAACGTCATCGAAGAACAGCAGCTCGCCCTCTCCGGTCTCACATCCGATGAGGGGACCGCGGAGCTCGGCAGAATTCTGAACGCCCGCTTCCTCGTATCCGGCTCTTATGCGGTAATGGGGAAGAACGTCCAGATAAGCTGCCGTATCACCGACACGGAATCGGCCCGGATAGAGGGCGGCATCACTGAGACCGTATCGTTGAGCGCTCTCCCCTCTCTTCATACCCGGCTGGCCGGCTTCATCTGCGACACCCTTGATTATCCATACCGAAGCTTTGAACCGGAAGCCCCTTCACTGACGGCCATGGAGCAGTACTACCGGGGAATCGATCTCTTCGATCAGAAAAAATACGACGAGGCGGTCGGATTCCTCGAAAGGGCCCTCGCCGAAGAACCGACCTATACCGGACCCCGGAAGACCCTCGAGAGCTGCTACACCTTCCTGAAGGATTTCAAGCGGGCCCGCCAGACCAGGGAGATCCAGCAGCTCGCCGAACTGCTGCGCGGGCTCCAGCGCCGTCTGGCCCAGAGCCCCTTTCTCACCTATGGAGAGATGGTGCAGAAGGCAGCCGCCCGCGGCGCTACTGCGGAACAGCTGCAGCGGATCGCACAGGAACATCCCGCCCTTCTGCGCGGCAACACCCCCGCCGAAGTCGTGTGGAATATCCAGATAGTCATGGGGGAGATCGCCATGAGGAGCGTCTCCTACTTCGAAGACCGTACGACCGCTCACAAGATGTACGGGCAGATCATCGGGATCGCACGGAAAGTCAGACCGCAGTTCCGGGACGACCCCTTCCTCCCCGAGATCATCTATCAGGAGATGCTGGCGCGCTCCTTCCGGGGCGACTGGCCCGGAGTGAAGTCCGTCTGCGAGGAGATCATGATGGGATGGCCCGATTTCCGCATGAACTACGCGGTGGAAGAGTACTATGAGCGGGCCCTCGACAACGTGGGAAGTTAGCTCTCTTCGCCAGTTTAAAAAAAAATCATTTCTTTCTTTCAAAA
>JBNGED010000339.1:0-3415 GCA_049975605.1 Sediminispirochaetaceae bacterium
GCTGCAGGCCGGCTTCCAGTTTATCGAAGTCGTCATTGATCTCCGGATTCCCGTAGAGATGAACCAGCTCCTCGGCAACCCGCAAAGCTTCTTCCCGGTTCCCCAGATGCTGAAAGGCACTGAGGAGCCCTTTGAGTATCCGCTCGTTTTTTGGGTAGTTCTTATTCAGTTCCTGGAATTCCGCCAGCGCTTTGTCCAGGTCCTGACCGTCCAGCTCGATCTCCGCATGGGTTATCATGACATTCAGCGAGCCTGGATTTTGCTGGAGGTGAGCTTCAAGGCGGCGGCAGGCCTCTCGATGACGGGACATGTCCGCCATCGTGCGGGCCAGTTCGATTAGAGCTGCTTCGAACCCGCTGCGTAATTTTAACGCCTTTTCGAGAGGGGGCAGCGCCTTGGCATTTGAACCGAGCTTGTGGCGCGTCTTACCGAGCAGGTGAAGATAATCGGCATTGTTCTGGTCGATGTGAAGAAGCCGGATAATATGGTGGAGGGCTGCATTTGTCTTGCCGTTTTTAAGCAGGAGAGCGGACAACTCGAAACGCACTTCATGGTTGTCCGGATCCTTTTCCAGGATGGACTGGAGTTTTTCCAGGGCCTTCCGGTTGTCGCCGCTCTCGACATACATCTTCCCCAGATTAACCACGGCGCTCTGGTAGGAAGGCTGAATGGAGAGAGCTTTTTTGAAATATTCCTCGGCATCATCATACTGCTGCTGAGCGGCACGAAGCACGCCGATATTGTTGTAAGCCTGGTAATTCTGCGGTTCCACCTTCAGGAGATCGTGAAAAGCCTGATCAGCCTCCTTGAGCCGGTCCGCCTTCTGCAGAACCACCCCGAGATTGTTGAGAGCGCTGGCCCAGCCCGGTTTACTTTTCAGGCTGCGGCGGTACTCTCCGATCGCCTGCTCGTAGTCTCCAAGGCTTTCGTACGCCGTCCCGAGATTGTATCGGAGTGTGGGATGATTCTGATCGTACTCGAGACCCTGCTTGTAGAGCTCGATCGCCCTGTCCGTATTACCCCTTCTCTGGAAGAGTGTTCCGAGATTGTTGTATGCCATTAAGAAAGCGGGATCCAGTCTGATAGCATCCCTGTACATTTCCTCGGCGCTCTCATCGTTGTGAAGCTGTTTGTGACAGTTGGCCAGATTGTAACTGATGTCCGCCCGATCAGGCATGAGAATATGGGCGTTCTGAAAAGCCTTGAGAGATTCTTCGATGTTTCCGGTTCTCCGATAGGCGATCCCGAGATTGTTGTAGCCTTCGGCGCTCTCCGGGTCCAGTTCAACCGCCCGCTGGTAGGCATTCACCGCCTCATGATCTCGCTGCGTGTTGGTATAGATGTTTCCGAGAAGAAGGTAGACCGCCGTCAGGTCCGGCCGGGCTTCCCGTATCTCCCAGGCGATCTTTTCCGCCTGTTCATAATCGTAGAAGGACAGCGCCCGGTGGGCCCACTCGAATTTTTCGTGCAGTTCCATTCCCTACTCCCCGTAGTACGCGGATGGCCGGGCTGAAATCTCGCGTGATAAGCTGCTGCGGTGAGATGGTCCAGATTCGTCGTAGGCCGCGACAGCGAAGTAGTAGAGCTGTCCATTTTTCAGGGAAGTAAGACGAAGTTCCGTCCCGGTTCCTGCATCGATGGGAGAAACTCCTTCACCTGCATCATCTCCGCGGTACACTCCCGGTGAAGTTCCATAGTATACCAGATAGCCTCCGAGGTCACGCTGATTTATCTCTCCCCAGTTGAGCTGAACGGCACCATCGCGGGGAAGCGCGGTGAGCCCGACCGGCGCCGGCGGAGGAAGGTTCGGTCTGTAGTTCACTTTAATACTCGAAACGGCAGGCCCGTCCATACCCGACCCGTCGGGAAAAAGTTCGAATTTTATCTCCAGATACGAGCCGGCCGGCACCGGATCAAGATTTTCTCCCGGTGTGAAAGGAATCCAATCCGGATCTTCGAGTGCAAAATCATATCTGTTTTCAGCAATCCGGTAATAGGAAAAAACACTGCTCCCCTTCGGTGCGGTAAAGTCAACATCGATGGACAGCACCTGTGATCCCATCTCTTCGAGATCTATCGGACCGATCACGACTTCTCCCCCTTCCGCCGGAAGCCGTTGAAGAAGGGGTTCGCTGACAAAGTAAGGTGTTAAACGGAACTCATCCATCAGTCCTGTGTAATCGGGGCCGATGGAAAATACCGAGTCGGAACGGCTACCGATGAAAGGAAGCAGTACGGTGCCTCCCGGTCCCGAGTCCAAAGTCGTGTACACAATTGCCTCGGGATCCCCGTCGATGAGATATTCGAGCATCCCCGTATCCGCTTCGAACCTGATCATGTGGTGGGACCATCGTTCGGGAACCATGCGCTGTCGCCCGGTGAGAGAATAGGTGACCGCTTTGGAATCCGGATGGAGGAAAAAGTTTTCAAACCGCCACGAAAGGACTCTTTTTTCCACCGTACAGCTCACTTCCTGGAGCTGAATATCCCCGTTCAATCCCCTTTGCCCTTCCCATCGAAGAATGGTCTCTCCATTCTCTAGGTATTCGGGACGCAGCCAGAACTCGATGGTGAAATCATTCCAGAGCATACCCGGGGTAAGCATCAGGGGCCGTGATGATGAGGACCCGCCCTGTACGGGTTCAATGGTGATCCCGCCGGAACCGCGGGAAAAGAAGGCCGCCGCATCTCCCATCCTGCCTGAGGGGACCAGGGGAATATCTGCATCGTACTCAATCGAATGGTTCCCCGTACTGTCCCGTAAAGGAAGCTCTTCGAAGTGAAGAAGAATATCCGTCGGTACGGCGTCCGGCTCATACATGGAATTCCGGAGCACGATATCGAGAAACCCCTCCTTACCTCTCTTCAGCTGCGTACCGTCAAAGGAGGAGATACTGCTCCAGCTGTCATCGAATCCGTTGGTGAACTGCTTCTGTTCCGCTGAGAGAGAAGACAGCAATCCAATACCCAGGATAAAAATAGCACTTGAGAAGCGGATAAGAGTTTTCATCATTTGTATTATCGACAGATTATGCCCGGTTGAAAAGTCCCGGCTGGACCATATTCCGGAACTGCGGATTCAGGACCATATTCCGGGAGGCCAATATTCCGGCGCTGCGCTTACATCCGCCCCCGCTTGCCAATTCACCCCGCCCGTTCCGGCCGCCCGCCGGTCAACCCTGTTTCACACCACTTGTCAATTCACACCGCCCACAGTATGTTTAAATCGCTATGTACGAGTCCATGAAGGCAACTGTAAGGGAGTTCCCGAATTCTCCCGGCGTGTACATTATGAAAAACTCAAAGGATACGATCCTCTACATCGGCAAGGCGAAGGACTTGAAGAAGCGGGTCACCTCCTATTTTACCGGAACCCCGGCCGTCAAAACACGCGTCCTCATCAGCAAGATCGAAA
>JBNGED010000340.1:0-3404 GCA_049975605.1 Sediminispirochaetaceae bacterium
GTTGAAGATGACGTCGTTCAGGTTGTCCAGGATATAGTTGGCTATTTTCTTCTGCTGCGGAGTGAGCGATGCGTAATGGGTGGTGATCTTGTTTTTCACGTCACCATTATCCTATCGAATATCCCGATAGTCAATTACCGGGCCTGCATGCATATTAAAGAAGCCCGGCATCCATGCGGGACTGCCGGGCTTCATCACCTTTATTCGATCGATTCCTGGAACTCGATCTGGTATCCTTCCGGATCATCGAACACGAAGGCTTTGATCTTCAGTTCCTGACTGACGAACATTTCCGAGAGGTTCTCCACCCCCAGGTCCTTCGCGAATGTGTACCAGGGATCAACTTCGGGGACCCTGATGCAGATCTGTACGGTCTTGTCCTTGTGCCAGTTCTGCATTCCGCGCTGCTCATCTACGATACCGACATATCCCGCCTCCGAGACACGGTAGATTTTACTCCAGCCCTGATCGATTTCGAGAGGAAAACCCAGGACATTGCCGTAGAAGTCGATCCCCTTCTGAAGGTCCTTGTAATAGATGAAGGTGATCAGTTTTTCCGCCTTGTTTCCAGGCAGTTCAGGTCTTTGTGCCATAGTGATTGCTCCTTGTCGCTTTATCAATAGTGGGTCACGCCCCACATGTTCTCCGGTAAACCCGCGGCCCCTTCGAAACCGAGCCGTTCAAGTGCCCGCCAGGCCTCTTCGGCCGAGTCTTCGAGGACACGGGACTCATCCACATGTTCGACAGTCCTCTTTTCCATCAGTATTTTTCCGTCTACGATGACCGTGTCAACGTCGTGCCCTGAGGCCTGGTATACCATCCGCATCGGTTCATGCCAGACCGGCGTCAGGTGGGGCTTCCGCATATTGATCAGTATGATGTCCGCCAGCTTGCCGGCTTCGATCGAACCGAGGGAATCCTGCAATCCCAGGCACCGGGCCGCGTCGACTGTTACCATCTCGAGGAGCTTGCCCGCCGGCAGTATCCCGCCGTCATGGAAGTGTACCCTGTGCAGTCTTGCTCCGATACGTAATTTTTCAAAAAGATCATACGTACGATCGGGGGCGCATGCATCGGTGCAGAAGCTCACGTTGCATCCCGCTTCGATCAGCTCGACTACCGGACACCGCGCTTTAATATACGATCCGGTGCTCGGTCCGCTGCAGACGCTGGTGCCGGTCTCAGCGAGAATCCGGACCTCCTCCTCGTCGATACCCGTGCAATGGGCCAGGGACAGGTGAGGACCCAGCATGAAGGGGAAGTGCCGCTGCGCGAATTTTATATCTCCTCCATACGAATGGGCGTGAACGGGAACACCGAACTCATCCGCTATGTCCTTCATCGACCTGTTCTGGGCGATATGCTCCTCCACCGTCAGAGGATCGCGCCGTCCGACCCCGGAAGGAGTCGGATAAGCCAGGGTCCGGCCGTCGTTGATCCCGTTGAAGGCCGCCACCGCCTCCCGGGTCTTCGAAAAGGAATCTTGGTGACTCAAGGTGTACTCACGGTAGGTCCTGTCGCTCTTCCACTCACGGAAGGTCTTGGGAAAAGGAGGATTGGGCGTTCCCACCCCGAGAATGTCGCGTATGCCGACCGCCGACATCCCGTCTACGTGGGCCTGCCAGTATACAGGATCGTCGTACCGCGGATAGGACCCCATCATACTCATCCCGGTGGTCACTCCGAAGCGAAGCTTCTCCAGTCCGGAGAGCATCGCCTCTACTTCCCAGAAGCGAGGAGTCGAGCCCCGGAAATAGATCCGCTCCATGAACTCATCCCACGGATAGTCCATGCCGGCCCCTCCCTCTCCCAGGGTCCGGCGTGTGCGTGGGTATCGATCAGCCCCGGCAGCACGACCATTCCGGCGGCGTCAATAACGCGATCTGCTGTCTGTTCGGTGGTTCGGCCGGCTTTTCGGTCTGCTTTTTGGCCGGCTTTTTGGCCGGCCCCGTACATTTTAGCCCCGGCCTCACCGGACATTTTTGACCCGGCGTCACCGGACAGCTCGGCCTCGGTACCGACAAAATCGATCCTGTTGCCCTTTATCCCGATGAGGGCGTCACGGAGGATCCTGCGCTGTCCGTCCATCGTAATAACGGTTGCATTCTTAATAAGGATAGTATGAACCTCGATGATCGGCCTCCTTGATGTAAATTGTTCCATATTATGGAACACCATTTTATTATAGCGGATATCGGTCAATCTGTCAAACTTCCATTGCCTGAAAACCACCGACCTGATCGGTCGGTCAAGACGGGACCCCGACCGGGCCGAACGTACCCCGTGTGTCCTGTTGCATCTCCGCCGGCGCCCCAGCCCGCTTGCCGGCACCCCAGCCCGCTTGCCGGCGCCTCTGCACTTCTACCAGCCCGGCTATTCTGCTTTGCTTTGCTTTGCCGGCGCCGGTTTTTCCAGTATATTGATACTATGAGCAGCCATGATCACAGCCGCAATCACCTGCATGTTCATCATCACGGCACAGCCGGCCTGAAGACGGCTTTTTTTCTCAACCTCTTCTTCACGATAGTCGAGATTGTCGGAGGATTGCTCACGAACAGCGTGGCAATACTCTCGGACGCTATTCACGATCTCGGCGATTCCTTCACCCTCCTGTTCGCCTGGTACATGGAGCGGATTTCAACGAAGAAGAGTACCGCTCAGCCGACATTCGGGTACAGGCGGTTCAGCCTTCTAGGGGCACTCGCCAGTTCACTGGTCCTTCTCCTCGGATCCATCTATATCCTGTCGGAAGCAATTCCGCGGCTCTTCCACCCCGAGGCGGTACATCCGGAAGGTATGACGCTCCTGGCGATCGCAGGAGTCGTGATAAACGGACTTGCCGTTCTCCGCCTCAAAGGCGGCGCCAAACTGAATCAGCGTTCGGTAATGCTCCATCTGTTAGAGGATGTTCTGGGGTGGATCGCTGTCCTGATTGTCAGTCTGATTCTTCTTTTCTTCGACCTGCCGATACTCGATCCCCTTCTTTCGATTGTCATTACTGTTTTCGTGCTCAGCAGGATTTATCCGAACATGAAATCTGCGCTGAAGATATTCCTGCAGTACATCCCCGAAGATATGGACATTCAGGTTATCAGAACCAGGATCAATGCACATCCAAACGTATCCGATGTTCACGACATTCATCTCTGGTCGATCGACGGGGTCTACACGATCTTCTCCGCCCATGTGGTGCTTCGGGAAGATGGTCCTCTCAGCGCGGTCGATACCACCAAGCGGGAGCTGAAGGAGATGCTGATAGAACTGGGCATCGAACACGCCACCCTCGAAATGGAAGCCCCCGGCAGCCCCTGCGATGAATGTGATATGTATCAGGATTGACAGTCGCGCCGCACTTCAGCAGCGGCTGAGCCGCTACCGGACCGAAGAGCCCCGGGCTGCCGTGG
>JBNGED010000341.1:0-3018 GCA_049975605.1 Sediminispirochaetaceae bacterium
ATTTGTAGTTGCACCACATGGCAAAATCCACATCGTCCGCATCAAGGGTGTGCGGAACTGCTCCGACCGAGTGGCTGCAGTCGAATCCGATCAGAATGTTCTTCTCATGGGCCGCCAGCGCGAGTCTTCGGAGATCCAGCAGCTGGCCGCTGCGGTACAGGACGGCGGGGAACAGGGCGACGGCAATATCCTCATCCATCCGCTCGATGAGTTCCGTCTCATCGAGGAACCTGCCGTCCCTGCTCGGTGCCAGAACAAGATGGGCGTCAGGATCGAGGCCGAGGTCCGACAGGATCGCCTTGACCGCGTAGATGTCGGAAGGAAAATTGAGTTCATCCATCAGGATCTTGTCTTTTCCCCGAACGGGCTTGAACAGGGTTCGAATCAGAGAGTGCATGTTGATGGTCGTGGAAGAGGTGATAATCACCTCCCCGGCCTGTGCCCCCATCATCGGGGCCTGCATGGCAGCCAGACGTTCGGTATAGTGGAACCACGGGATCTCGGCGTTCATCCATCCGTCGATTCCCTGATGCTTCCATTCACTCAGGACCCTGAGCAGAGTCTCTTCGGCATCCCTTGAGAGGAGGCCTAAAGAGTTGCCGTCCATGTAGATAGTGTCCGGCAGCTTGTAGAAGCGGTCGATGAAGGAACCGAGCGGGTCCTCATGGTCCAGCCTAGCTGCAAAGGAGCGGTCCGGGTTGTATGCGTCTGCCATGAATCCTTCCTAGAAAATACTATTGTGAGTATAGCACTATAAGAATAGCCGTCAAGTCTTATTCGCGCAGTCCTTTGGGCGGCCCGAGGACTTCGGACAGAACTACGGCCCTCTTGAGTTCGGGGAGACGGGCAAGCCTTCCGGTGAAACGGGAAGGCTGATCGGGCGTTCCGGCCCTTGAGCCTTCGGCTGCTTGTTCCGGCTTCATCTCCTCACCGATTGCCGTGAAGCTTTCTGAAAGGGGCTTATAGAAGGCCTCTCCCACCTTTTCGAAGTGCAGTCTGACACTCTCCTCTTCTTCTTCCCGCGGCCCGGGCCGGGCGGCTTCCCCTTTGGACGGCCGGCTGTCGGATGACCGGCTGTCGGAACGGTCTTCGGAGGGACGGTCTTCGTAGCGGTCTTCGGAGCGGTCTTCTGTGAAGGTGACCGGGGGTTCACTGATACGGTCGTCCCGCCGGATGGCATCGAAGAAGGACACCCCTTCGCGGGGTGCCTTCTTCTTTTTCTTTTTTTCCTCTCTTGCAGCCCGTCTGCGTTCCTGCTTGTTCTTCATGAACGCCATCAGCATGGGCGCAAGGATTATGAACAGAAAGACGAGGAAGGTAAAAAATGTAGCGAACGCGTCGGCGACTCTCTCCATCTGATGTTCCTCTGCGGCTTACTTATTATCGGAGGTATCCATGTCTTCTCCTCCGATGCTTTCCCGCATATTGGTGTCTGCCTGAATGTTCTTCATGCGGTAATAGTCCATGATACCCAGGTGACCTTTGCGGAATGCATCCGCGATGGCCTTCGGGATCTCCGCTTCCTGCAGGACTACCTTGGCACGGTTCTCCTGTACTTCCGCGATCATCTCCTGTTCACGGGCTTTGGCAGCCGCCCGCCGCTGTTCTGCTACAGCCTGGAAGCGGCGTTTATCAGCCTCGGCCTGATCAGCCTGCAGCTTGGCGCCGATATTTTCCCCGACATCCACATCCGCTATATCGATGGAGAGGATCTCGAAGGCGGTACCTGCGTCGAGCCCCTTCTGCAGGACGGTCCGGGAAATCTGGTCGGGGTTCTCCAGGACGTCCTTGTAGGTCTCTGATGAACCGATGGTCGTGACGATTCCCTCGCCTACCCGGGCGATGATGGTCTCCTCCATGGCGCCTCCGACCAGCCGTTCAATGTTGGCCCGTACGGTGACCCGCGCCTTGGTACGCAGCTGGATGCCGTCCTTCGCCACCGCATCGATGGTGCTGCGTCCTTTCTCAGGATTTGGGCAGTCGATGACCTTGGGATTGACGCTGGTGCGGACCGCGTCCAGCACGTCCCGGCCTGCCAGATCGATGGCCGCGGCCTTCTGAAAGTTCAGGGGTATCGATGCCTTGCTGGCGGCGATCAGGGCCTTGCTGACCCGGATCACGTCGCCTCCCGCCAGGTAGTGGGTCTCGAGCTGGTCGCTGTCGATGTCCATTCCGGCCTTGGTGACCATGATCCGGCTGTCGACGATGACTTTGAGTTTGACCTTCCGGATCCACATCCCGATCAGTCTGAACATTGAGATGTGGGCGCCGGACAGCAGGGCCCGGAACCAGAGGCTGAAGAACTTGAAGAAGAAAGCGACGAAGACCAGCAGGACTATGCCGATCAATACATACAACACTATCATTGCCATTATGACTCTCCTTTTCGTACGACGATACGGTTTCCTTCCGTATGTACGACTTTAACGGTTGTGTTCTGTTCTATGAAATCCCCGTCGGTCACTGCATTGTAGCGCTGATCTTCGATCAGCACGGTGCCGACGGGGCGTAGTTTCGTCTCGGTGATTCCGCTCTTCCCTTTCAGACTTTCATACGGATGCTCGGTGTGGCTCGAGTAGCCCTCCTCCCGGGTCTGACGGTCCGAGAGGATGAGGCGCTTGCCGAAGAAGGTCCGGGGAAAATATTTGAAGTAGAGGATGAAAATGGTCGGTACGGCGATGAAGGAAGCCAGCAGGAAGATGGACCCTACCAGGGTGCCCTGGGTCTGAAAGGTCCGGATGATGGCTGCGATAAGGCTGCCGAGGCCGACCAGTCCGATGATGCCCCCCGCCGGAACGAAGAGCTCGAGGATCATGGCCGCGACCCCGACCAGTGCGAGCGCTATAATGGATATCATGATGGTATCTCCTCCACCACTATTCGGTTGCCCTCAACCGAGGTGACCCGGACCTTTTCACCGGGCTGGACCCAGCGCCCGTCGGTCACGACCGAATAGATTTCTTCCCCGATCTGAATTTTCCCCGCGGGTCTGAGTTTGGTGAGACAGGTCCCCTCGCT
>JBNGED010000341.1:3028-3395 GCA_049975605.1 Sediminispirochaetaceae bacterium
CCCCTCGCTTCCGACCAGCTGGTTCTCGATCTGCAGGTCGACCTTCAGTTCCGTCGGCTCCCGGCTCTGTGTGCCGAAGTCGGCGGGAGTTCCCGCGGTAGTGAGAATGAGCCGCTGGAAGAGCCTGATTCGGGGAAAGAAAACCATCAGCACCGCCATCAGAATGAACGAGGCGGCCAGGGTGCCGATCACCATCATCAGGTTCCCCAGGAAAATCTCCCACTGCCAGTCGGTGTCCGGCAGGAAGAAAGACTGCCGGGAAAGGACGAGGCCGACTGTCATGAAAATGAGGCCGGTGATCCCCGCCACACCGAAGCCGGGAATAAGAAAGACCTCCACGATCAGCAGGATCAGGCCCGCCAGGAAG
>JBNGED010000342.1:0-3389 GCA_049975605.1 Sediminispirochaetaceae bacterium
GCCCATCATCCACTGGACCTGGGAGAAGCGCCTGTTCATATCCTCGAAGCGCTGATCCATACTGCTGAAGCGTTTATTGTTACTCTCCTGCAGCATCTCGAAGCGCTGGTCCATGCTTTTGAACTGTCGATTGCTGTTCTCCTGCATCGCCGTAAATCGTCTCTCGTTGTATTCCTGCATCGTTTCAAAGCGCCTGTCAAGGCTTTCAAAACGCTCGTCAACGGTTGTGAAGCGCTCATAGACGGCTTTGAAGCGGGCTTCCATCACCTCGCGCAGGCTTTTGACCTCTTCCTCGACCCGGACGATCCGCTCGATCAGGTCCAGCTCACGTTCGCGACGCAGTTCTCCCATCCATTCGGGCAGGTGCCGCTTCACGTATGTGCCGATCTTCTCCAGTTCCTTCTCGCCGAGTTCCACGGCCGGTTCTCCCATATGCGGTCTCCTTCTTACAGGGGTGTATACCTGTAAAAAGGGCCGGAGTTTCTTTCTGCTTCACTCAAGGTGAATTTTACATGCAGGGACCTGAAAATGCAAGCATTGAGTGCTGCATGGACTAAATAACCAGCTTCAAAGACTGTCGTGCTGTTGATTGCATGATGGCCTCGTTATTCTCTTGTGTAAATGATGTTGTCCGCCACGTACAAAAAATAGTCCTCGGACCATACGAGATCAACATCGCTGATCCGCTTCCTGATCATCGTATCGACTTCCTTATGAACCGGATGAGACTCCTGATCGTCTCGGTCCGGTATTCGCCGGCGAATTCCAGGATCAGCTTCAGATCGAGCTGGAAAAAATCGGATTCATCGATGCGCAGATCTTCGAATAGTGCGTGCTGTATCTGCTCCGACGACCGTATGCCGGAGAACCTGTACAGTTCGTCGCAGAGCGCCTTTTCAGGGGAAGCCCCGAGGAAGCGTTCATTTCCCTCCCCGATGTACATCACTGCGGCATGAAATACGTCCCTGGGAACATCCTGGTAAAAAAAACTGCCCGCCGGGGTGTCGAACCGCTTCCGTCTGCGCTTCCCGTATGTTGCGGATGTTATGTGCGGTACATGTTCCGGAATGAGTCCATACCACCGCATTGCATACGCAAATGAAACATACGAAGGGCCGTACAGGCGGTTGGCAGCCCTTCCGAGCATGTAGGGATTGACGGCAGCCTCGGAGGTGATGTAGTACCCCTGCTTCAGCCGGATCAGTTCTCCGGCATCGACCAGCCTGCGTATCTTCGCCTCGGGATTCCGGTATTCTCTGAACCGGTCCTTCAGCCAGCGCGAATCGGGCAGATCAACCAGCTTTTCCTGCATATTTTCTCCAACAAACACATTTATTGTACACTTGCTGGAGAAAATACGCAAAAATCAAGAGCCGCATGAAGGATAAAAAGAACGAAAGAACGGATAAGAGCTGATAAGAACGGCCCTTTGAAATAAGCAGACTTGGATTACATATACCCGCCGCTCAGCACAGCAGCATCGATCCTCGGCCCCATCACGATGAACCATGGATTGAGCAGGTTCTCCTTGTTGTAGCTTAGAGCGGTTACGGCGTCCTTCTCCGTCACCCGGCATCCGGCGGCGCGGCAGACCGCGTCTCCGGCGGCGGTGTCCCACTCCATGGTCTGGTGGAAACGGGGATAGATGTCGGCTGCCCCCTCGGCCACGAGGCAGAACTTGATGGAGCTGCCGCTGCTGATCCTGCGGGCTTCGCCGTACTCCGCCTCCAAACGGGCCAGCAGCTCCTGCGACTCGGGGGTGTTGTGGCTGCGGCTCACGATGACGGTGAGCCGGCGGCCGTCAGATCCGTTCGAGCCGTTCACCGGGAGCGGAATACCTCGGGCAAGCGCGCCGGAAATCGTCTCGGCCGGAGACTCTATAGTGTCGCCTGCAGCGGCCTCTTCGATCTTCCATGCGCCGCGGCCTGCGCTGCCGACGTACCCGATGTAGAGGATGTCCTTCACCGGTACGTAGACGACGCCGGCGGCGGGAACATGCACTTCAGCTCCCGCGGGACGTTCCATCAGCGCGATATTGACGGTGAACTCGCCGTTGCGCTTGATGAACTCCCTGGTGCCGTCCAGGGGATCCACCAGCCAGTATTTTTCCCAGGACCTTCGTTCGCTGAACGGAATGTCGGCCCCCTCTTCGCTTAGCACCGGCAGCCCGCTAACCTGCAAGTATGTGTCGATGATGTCGTGGGCCCGGCGGTCCGCCCGGGTTAGGGGACTGTCGTCCTCCTTGTGTTCTATGTTAAAGTCATCGCTTCCATAGACATCGAGGATGGCGGCCCCCGCCTCGAGGGCGGCTTTCAGCGCCGTTTCCAGCAGAGTCTCTAGCTGCAGATCCTTTATTTCCATGAATTCTCCGTTAAATTGACATTTCCCGTTCAGTGCTTATGATAGGGGAATGAAGCTCTCCACCAAAAGCGAATACGCATTTCTCGCTCTCATTGAATGCGCTTCCGTATACCCGGACGGAGGCCGCGTCAAGATGCAGGACATAGCCCGTGTGCGAAACATTCCGAAAAAATACCTGGAGCACATCCTCTACCAGCTCAAGCGGGGCGGTTACATTCAGACCAAGCGCGGCGCTTCCGGCGGCATATGTCTGTCGAGAGCTCCGGAAGAGATCAGCCTGGCAGAGATCGTCCGCCTGATGGACGGAGCCCTGGCGCCTACTCTTTCGGTCAGCACCTATTTCTACGAATCCACTCCCCTCGAACAGAGCCCCGAGTTCATCGCCTTCTTCAAGGGTATCCGCGACTATCTCGCTGGACAGCTGGAAAACACGACCCTCGCCGATCTGCTTCCGGATCGCGGAAGCGATACAGCTCAGCCATAATCCGTTCGCTTACCCGGTATAAATGGTGTTTCGCGCCCGGTTTTTCTTGACAGAAAAATCGAACCGCTCTATTGTATACCAATACGATAGACAAAGGATTGTATTGTATGACCAGCTTTTTCCATTCCCTATTCGCCTTAACCCCTTCGATGGGGATTACCCTGATTGGTATCGCCTTTCTTGCCGAGTACACCGATTCGACCCTCGGCATGGGATACGGCACGTCGCTGACCCCGATCCTGCTGCTGATGGGTTTCGATCCGATGCAGATCGTGCCGGCTATCCTGCTATCCGAGCTGGTCACCGGCCTGCTGGCCGGATTCACCCATCACTCCATGGGCAATGTCGACCTGCTTCCACGTACACTCAATGTGGTCCGGATCACACGGGCCATCCGCAACCTGGGCCTCGTCGAAAGTTACCGCCGCGGTATCCCTACACATCTCAAAATCGTCCTACTTATTTCGGCCTGCAGTATCGCTGGAACTGTCGCCGCCGTTCTGCTGGCCGTCAGCCTCCCGACGTTCTACCTGAAGCTCTATAT
>JBNGED010000343.1:0-3382 GCA_049975605.1 Sediminispirochaetaceae bacterium
TCCTGATAGTGGGTTCAACCCTGATCGCCTTCCTGGCGTACAACTACGCAATCACCTGCATACATGTCTCCAAGGCAGCGGTCTTTCTCAACGGAGTACCGGTGGTGGCGGTGATTTTATCGGCCTTTGTTCTCAAAGAAGGTCTCGGGGTCCTGCAGGTCATCGGCGGAGTGATCGTCATCGCGGGAGTGACCCTCACGAACCTGCGCCGGCGTACCCGCTCCGTTCCCGACCGGCGGATCGTCAGCTGAGTATCATTTTTTCAATTCTAATCCAATAATAAAGCGGGCTCCGCCTTCCGGTCTGTTCGCTGCGGTGATGGTGCCGCCGTACCCTTCGACAATGGCCTTGCAGATCGACAGGCCGAGACCCGAATGGTCGTCCCGGTCCTCCCGGTCGGTAAAAAACCGGTCGAAGATCCGGTCCAGGTTGCCGGGAGAAATGCCGGGGCCGTTATCTTCGATGATTATTTCCGCATAACGTCCGCGCTCCTTTTCGGATTTCCCCCGCCGCAGGACCTCGACCTGAATCAGTGCGGGGGAATGCGCGGCGGACTTGCTGAAACTGAGAACGTTGTCGAACAGATTAACGAGTACCTGACGGAGCCGGGCGGGATTCGCCTCGACCAGGCAGCGGTCATCCATCCGGCCTGCGGCGATGCGAAGGTTCTCACGGTGGAGCCGGCCGTAGCCGTCGATCAGCTCCATTACGAACGGTGAGATATCTACAAGCTCGGTCTCTTCGACATCGAGCTGTGTGTCGATCCGGGTCAGTTCCCGAAGTTCTCCGAGGATCCGATTGATCCGGCTGGTCTCTTCCTGAATTGTGATAAGAAAAGGGCGCTGCCAATCGGAAGAATCGGACTCCATGATCTCCGCCGCCGAACGTACGGCGGTAAGCGGATTCTTCAGTTCATGGAGGATGTCGGAGTAGAAGGAATCGATGAACTCGATCCGTTTGACCAGGCGGCCGGAGAGGATATTCAGTGAACGGGAAAGCGAGCCGATCTCATCGCGTCTTCTGAGCTTGCTGAACGCCTCTCTCACAGCTCCGTTATCGTCGAGGACCTGTTCGGCCTCGTGCTGCAGCTTGCGGATGGGACGGGTGATGGTGAGCGATAGCAGCACGCTCAATCCGAGCGCCGCGGTCAGGGAGAGGAAGAAGATGTTGATGATATCCATTCGTATACCATAGAGGTTGCTCAGAATTCGGTATGTCGACTGATTGACGAGAACCGCGCCTGCGACAAGCTCCCCGCTGTAGATTGGAAGGGCCGAGTAGAGATTGACGGAGCGCTGACCGCCGCTGGAAATCCTGGTAGCGGCCCCGTAACGCCCTTCGAGGGCGGCTTCGATCTCATCGCCGAGCAGGACTTCCCTTCCGCTGTAGTATTCTCCGGAAGGGAGCGGCGGCCGAGGAGGGTAGAGGAGACGCTGAATCGCCTTTATCGGTTCGACTGCGATCTGATAGGGAAGGGAATCGCGTATCCTGATTTCATCCGCCGCTTCGGTGATTTTAGAGACTGTAGTGGCGGATCTGACGCCGGAAAGATCGGATCCGGAGGAGCCTGAGGGCTGGAAATCCACCGCCGAATCGGCCAGCAAAATGCCGTTCGCGTCGACTATTCTGATTCGGGCTATCAGGTTCTGATTGAGATTTTCCAGGATCCGCAGCGCATGTTGCCTGAGAGTATCGGAGTTCTGCTCATGAATCATGGATCCGTCTGCAACGGTTCCGCCGGCAGTGGTCCCGCCGGCCTGGTCCGCGGCACCTTTATCCGACAGAGCCGCGCTGAAGATCCGCCCCTGCTGGATAAGAGAGCGTTCGAGATTCTGCAGCAGCTGCTTCTCGTATGTGTCGAGGTAGAGGAGGCTCCCGATCGGCAGGAAGACCAGTAAAAAGTTGAAGGCCAGGAGCTTGACGGTCAGGCTTCTCATAGCGGGTTCCGCCTGCGGCCTGTATGCTTCCGGCAGGCCGGGTCCCGCCCTCCATCCGTATCGCCGCGGAGTCTGTACCCCATTCCGTAGACCGTCTCTATGGGATCGAAGCCCGGACAAAGGCGACCGAACTTGCGTCGCAGACGTTTGATGTGACTGTCCGCCGCCCTGGAGTTGGGGAAGGAGTCGTCGGGAAAGGCGGCGAGCATCAGCTGATCGCGGCTCAGAATCCTGTCCGGATACTCCATGAGGGCGGTGAGAATCCGCAGCTCCGTAAGAGTCAGTCTGCCGGTAGCGCCGCCGATGAAGACCGTCGCCTGGTCGGGATGCAGGGTGATAGGTCCGTACACGAGCTTCGAACCGTCCGCACCCGGACCGTCGGACTGAACAGATTCGGATTCCGTACGTTTGAGAATAGCTCTGATACGCGCGATGAGTTCCCGCATGGAAAACGGCTTCGAGAGATAGTCGTCGCCCCCCATCTCAAGCCCCAGGATCCGGTCGATCTCGTCGTCTCTGGACGAGAGAAAGAGGATCGGTATCTGAAGTTCACCCCCACGCATTCGGCGGCAGAGTTCAAGGCCGTCCATTCGCGGCATCATAATGTCCAGGACTATGAGAGCCGGAGAGTGAGACTGCAGGTGATTCCAGGCGCTCAGACCGTCATGAAGAACATCTGCCTGGAATCCCGCTTTTTTCAGGGCGAATTCGATGGAATCGGTGATCGCTTTCTCGTCGTCCACCACCAGGATACGTGCCATGAGATGTATTTAGGCAGAAAACACCGCCGCCGTCAACTCTTGGATAGAGGTGAACCGGGCGGGCACCGGGAATTGCCCGATTTTTGCCGCATTTCAGCCGTGAAGATGACACATCCGCAGTGTATTCATTCATGTGTAAGAAAAAAACTAAAGGAGCCTGCAATGAGTATCGACAAGCGTTCTTTTTTTCCAAAAACACAGGGATACGGCATCAAACTCGTAGTGATAGTCCTGGTCCTGGTACTGTTCATCCCTCCAATCGCAATGGTCCGGAACCTCATCTTCGAACGGTCACAGCGCAGTTCGTCGGCGGTGGAGGAGGTCATCGCCTCCTGGGGCGGTCGTCTTCAGATCACCAGTCCCATGGTGGGAATACCCTACCACTACTTCGTATACACGAAGAACGAAGACGATCAGACTGTCCGCCGGAAGGTCGAGGAGACCCTCATCATACTTCCCGCGGAATTCGAACTTCAAATCCAGGCGCCGGTGGAAAAAAGGAACCGCGGAATATACAGTATTCCCGTCTACACCGCACCAGTTACAGGCCGAGGTACGTTCGCGGTCGATGAAGCCCTGGAATCCGTCCGTGAAGATGCGGTGATCGAGTTCGATCGTGCCTATGCGGCTCTCTCGATGTCCAGTCTCAAGGGGATCAGCGTCATGTCGCCCCTTAAGTGGAAC
>JBNGED010000344.1:0-3382 GCA_049975605.1 Sediminispirochaetaceae bacterium
TTGGATCAACGGGGCGGACACTGTTATGCGGTGTCCGCCTTTTTGTTTGCCCAGCGAAGCGGGCAAACCCGGCATAGCGGGCCGGTCTGACGGGGGTATTCAGTTCAGTACGATCAAAGTCACCCCGGCGAGCATGATGCCGACCCCCAGGAGCTTCTCCTTGATGTTTTTTTCCTTGAGAAAAATGGCGCCCCAGATGACGCTCAGGGCCGTGCTGGTGCGTTTGATCGCAACGACGTAGGCGACCAGCGTCAGCTGCACCGCCAGCATCTGAAACAGCAGAGCGCAGCCCTGGAAGAAGCCGATCGGAATGAGGCAGCGGAGGTTCTTCCGTATTGTACTGAAGAGGTTCCGGTTGGTGAGCAAAGCCACCGGCAGCATTGCGAGGCTCATGAAGACCGCCAGAGAGAATGACCAGAACATGGGGGATGAGTTCCGCACGCCGATCTTGTCGAAGTTGGCGGTTATACTCCAGAGGAAGGCGACGAGCATCATGTAGCGGGGACCGGGCTGTTCGAAAAGGGCCTTGAAGGGCATCAGTACGCCTCTGGACAGCTGGTTGAGATGGAGGAGATAGCTTCCCGCCACGATGAGAACCACTCCGATCAGACCCGCGGTGGAAGGGAATTCTCCGACAATGATCGGAGAGGTTATCAGCAGAAAGAGGGGCGAAAAGGCGACCATGGGAACGGTGATCGAGAGCTCCGATGACTTGATGGCGCGCATGTACAGAATGATCGCCAGGGTGTTGAGGGTGCCATGGACGAAAAGGGCTATCAGGTAGTGAGGGCCGATCTCCGGGATCCCCGAAAGAATCAGGGCAACGGTCAGGAGCGGTATCGAAAATGTCATCAGGACCCATGAGACCAGGTACTCATTCATCCTGGAGAGTCCGATTTTACTGAAAAGGTCCTTCGAGGATTCGGACAGCGCTGTCAAGGCGGCGAAGATAAACCATGTCATGATTGGCGATCATACCATAGAAATTTTATAGTGTCCCTTGGACGATGCTGTTTTTCTCTAAATATAACCGCCCGGATATACCAGGCCGGATATAAACGCCCGAATATACCCGACAGGACCGGCTGCTCTCAGTCCTCAAGGTTCACAGTCAGCCCGACGCCCTGTTTTTGAGCCTGCCTGTAGATATAATCTGCGGCCGCGACGTCCTCCGCGGCGATTCCCATGGACTTGTAGAGGGTTATCTCCTTCTCCCCCTGACGGCCGGCTTTCGTACCGCCGGCTATCTCACCGATCTCTCCGTAGAGATGGTCTGCGCTTATGCTGCCTTCCCTGACGGGGATTACAAGCTCTCCGGCCCCGGTCAGCGCTTCCTCCCTGGTGTCGGTGACGACCTTCGCCTTGACCACGAGGGCCGTGTCGACTTCGCGTACCGTGGGTGCGTAGGATGCTATGGAGTTGATGTGGGTTCCCGGGCGGACCCACTGGCCGAAGACGATGGGCTCAACGGTGGTCGTACAGAGCTGAATGATATCCGCCTCCCGCACCGCCTCTTCGACGGAGGAGGCGATGGTGATGTCGATACCGTATTTTTTTATGCTCTCGGACCGGAACTTGCTGGCCGATTCAGGGAAAATATCGAATACGGCGACGGAATCGATGGGCCTGACCTGCAGGAGGGCTTCGAGGTGGGTGCGTCCCTGCCGGCCGGTCCCGATGAGCGCCAGGCGGCGGCTGTCGCTGCGGGAGAGGTGCCGCGCGGCCACTGCAGAAGCGGCGGCGGTGCGGGAGGCGGTAACGCTTCCCCCTTCGATCAGGGCGAGGGGCTCGCCGGTATCCGGATCGATCAGCGAGATGTCGGCATAGATTAGCGGCCGGCCGGAGGCGGGATTTTTTTTCCTGGAGTTGAGGGTTTTTACGGCCATCAGCCTGTCTTCGGTGAGATATCCGATCAGTACTTCAAGCAGCCCCGTGTCGGTGCCGAGGTTGATGCCCTTCTTTTCCGGCTGTATGCAGTTCCCGCGGGAGAATTCGACGAGGGCGTGTTCCACCAGGGGAATGAGCTCCTCCATCTTTATGAGCGACTGCACCTGACTTCGCGTTAGTATCAGCATATGACTTCCTTCCTCCTTTGCCTTATCCTGATCTATATGATAAAATATCATTCCGGATGACGCAACACTGATTGCGGAGGTCGGCCATAAGTCGTGCGAAGTCGTGCGAAGTCGTGCGGAAGTCGGGCGGAAGTCGAGCGAGGTTGGGCGAGGTCGGGCGGAAGTCGAGCGAGGTCGGGCATAAGTCCGCGAAAATATCAGAAGGAGCTGTTATGTACGATCTGCTTTTCAGGAACGGAACTGTGATAGATGGAACGGGGGCGCCTGCCTTCAGGGCCGATGTAGCCGTTCAGGCGGACAGGATTGCCGCGGTTGAGCCGGAGATTGCAGACGATTCGGCCGCGAAAGTACATGATATTACCGGACAGTTCATCGCTCCCGGGTTCATAGATCTCCACACCCACTCCGATTTTCCCCTGCTCGTGGACGGCCGGGCCCTCAGCGTCCTGTACCAGGGCGTGACGACGCAGGTGATCGGGAACTGCGGTTTTTCACCGGCGCCCCTGAAGCAGTCTGAAGATATCAGGCGCAACGTATTCTGTTACCGCGGACCCTATTCGCCTGATTGGCGGGAGTTCGGAGATTTCCTCGACCATTTCGGTACCATTCACACCGGGACGAACACGGCGGTCCTGGCGGGACACGGGGCCCTGCGGAGCTGGGGGATTGGATATGAGAACAGGACCCCCCGCGGCGATGAGCTGGAGCTGATCGACCGGCAGCTGAGGGAGGCCCTGGAAGCCGGGGCTTTCGGCCTGTCCACCGGACTGGAGTACGCTCCCGGGTCGAGCGCGGACAGACGGGAACTGAACAGGCTCTGCGCGACCGTGGCCGAGTACGGCGGGCTCTATGCGACGCACGTGCGCAACCGGGATGAGCAGTTTCAGCTCGGTTTCGGCGAGGCTTTCCGCAGCGCCGAAGAGAGCGGCGTCCGTCTGCAGATTTCCCATGCAGTCCCGAAGTACGGCGCTCCTCCGGAAGCGGCGCAGTGGTTCCTGGAACGGCTTCATCTTGCAGCCGGCGGGAACGACGTCGCCGCCGACGTGATACCGTACGAGTGGGGGCCTACCTCTCTCTCGGCGGTCCTGCCGAAGGAGCTGCTGCGGCACAGTCCGTCTGAAATAGCCGACATGCTGCAGTCCGGGGATATTCGGGAAAAAGTTGTCAACCAGGAGAAGCCCTTCTGGCTCCATTTCCGGGACGGTCTCTGGGACCAGGTAATCCTCTACTATTCGGAAAAATTTCCCGATCTGGTGGGAAAAGACGCATGGCAGATCGGCGATTTTTTCCACACGGATCCTTTCAAC
>JBNGED010000345.1:0-3365 GCA_049975605.1 Sediminispirochaetaceae bacterium
ATTCGATTTATCTCTTCTTCAGTCTTCAGTCGTATCATTTCGGCCGGTTTCCTTTTTTAAAAAAAATATCTAATTATCAGTGTCAGCGGAGATCATACCGCGGTAGATGTCCGCCTGCAAATTGTTCGGGTCGTACTGTTCGATATCCTGCAGCACCTTCCGGGCAGCCCCATAGTTGCCGCCGTACAGGTAGAGTTCCGCCCGCTTCAGGAGAACCTCCACGTATCCCCGGCTGCCGTCATACCGGTCGCCCGTATCCCCCTGTTCGTCGCCGGACGACTGCGTCCCCCCGGTTGACGGCCTTCCCCCGGACATCTGCGTCCCCCCGGATCGCGCTGCCGCCGACAGCGCCACTTCGGCCAGCTCGAGCTGTTCCAGCGCCGCATCCGGTCTGCCGGCCGCCATGTAGGCCGCCGCTGCATTGTATGCGCTGCACCAGTGGGCCTTCATCCGGTATGAATCCTGGAAGTAATCGGCCGCCTCTTCATACCTGCCCTGGTACAGGGCGACGGTACCCTGGAAGAATTCCAGCCAGGACCGGGATCCGTACTTTTTTCGGCTGTAGTCCAGAAGGCTCTGCAGCCCTGAGAAATCTTCCAGTCCGAGGAGGAACCACGCAAGGTGTATAGCGTACTCCGGCGACTCTTCCTGGCTGACCAGGCGCCAGAGGAGAGAGGAATACCGCTCCGGATTCACCGTCGTACGGGTGGATTCCTGAAGCAGTTCAATCTCGGGCCGGCTGTCGCCTCCGTCGTATCCCCTCAGCAGCATCTGCACCGCATCCGTCTGCCCGTAGGCGATCAGCAATCCGGCGATATCCATAATTACTGGAGACGCGAAGCCCTCTTCAGCCTGCCGGAGGATCTCCATGGACAGATCATCATCGAGGCTGCCGTCATCCTCCAAGTCCAGGTAGAGCAGGTTGTACGCTGCGGTCCAGTCGTGGTCATTCCCGCCGGCCCCAGCTGCACCGGCAGGACCGACCGAATAAGCCGCCCGGTACGACTCACGGGCATCATCGTAACTGCGGATGCGCATGAGCAGATCCGCGCGGAGGAGCTGCTGTTCACGCAGAGGGAACAGCTGCGGGTTCTCAGATAGAATTCGCAGCGCCGCTCTCCACTGACCGGCGTCACAGGCATGGAAGAAGCGGAAGCTCTGGGAGAACCCTTCGGGACTGTTGCGCAGGACCAGTGAGTATGCCTCGTCCACCTCTCCTGCTTCCAGCATGAGCAGGACCGCGTCCATCAGAAACCCCTCGGCCCCGGTGGAATGGTAGATATCGATGAATTTATCCGCCCCGCTCTGACGGCTCAACTGAAGCATCCCGTTCACTTCCGACCCGTCCCTATCTGATGAATAGAGCAGCATCTCAGCGGCGAGATTACGCCATACGTCCCCGTTCAGCTCTGCATCCGAGTACACTCCTCGGGCTTCATCATGTTTACCTCTCCTCAGGAGCGCGTACGTGTAGACGGCGGCGATATCCTTCCGGGCGGGATAACTGCGGTACGCACTCTCCGCGGTCTTTTCCAGGATGTTCCCGGACGCTTCTCCTCTCCCTGCGCGGCCGCTTTCCAGAAGCCAGGCCCGCTTCAGAAGCCGGATGTGCGAAGATGCCGACATGTCTTTCCGCGAAAGCTCGAGAATAGCCTTCTCCGCCTCCCCTCCGTACCCATTCTGTATGTACTCATCTATCCGGTCGATGATGACTGATTCTTCCCGCAGAGTGGTCTTTTTTTCTATATGAAAGATGAATGCGACGGTAACCGTCAGAAGGATTAGAACGATGATAATACTGATAACCAGCAGTGATTCAGTCTTCTGCATCTCCTACGCCATTTCCGACAGCTGCTTTCTCACTCCGTCCAGAACTCCGTTTACGAAGCGGTAGGATTCTTCGCTCCCATACAGCTTCGCCAGATCGATCGCCTCATCGATGGTGACCGAAGTGGGGATATCCTGCAGAAACATCAATGCATAAATACTGATACGCAGGATCGCCAGATCAACTCTGCCGAGCCGATCAAAGTTCCAGTGTTCGAGCTGCCGCTCGATTTTTTTATCTATTTCCTCGATGTTCTCGAGAGTTCCCTGTACCATGTGCCGCGCGAAGAAGAGGGTGTCATTCTCGAATTTGGCCAGTCTCTCACTGTCAAGCCAGGCGAACTCCTGAAGCTCCTGAGGCTCCTGATGAGTGTAGTCCCAGCTGAAGAGGGCCTGCATCGCTATAATTCTGGCCTTGCGTCTCGATCCCATTATCAGTCGTAACGCACGATCTCGGCTTCAGCCTGAAGTTCCTCGATGACTTCCCTGGTAGCCCGCTGCAGGACTTCCTGCTGGCGTTCCTGAAAGACCCTGTTCCTCAGGTATTCCCTCACAGTAGTCGGATTGTCCGGTGCAATAGGATCACCCAGGGAGAGGATCTTGGCCTGCTGGTGCTCAGTGGCTTTGACTATATGAAATCCAACATTCGATTCAATAATCCCCGATACTTCGCCTTCATCGAGCTTGAAAATACTGTCGACGAAATCGCGTCCGTATATCGACTTTATCTGCTGGTTGTCAACGGTTACAAAGCCTACGTCCCCGCCCCGGAACCGTGAGTTCTCATCTTCCGAGTACTTGAGAACGAGATCGTCGAAACTCATCTCTCCGGACCGGAACTTCTTCCTGGCCTCTTCGATCTTCGCACGCGCCTCCTGAACTTCAGCGTCTGTCTTCTTGGCAGTTTGCACGAAGACATGGCTTATCCGGACGTATTCCGGATTTGTAAAACTGGTGGCATTTTCCCTGTAGAGAGCCTCCACTTCCCTCTCTGTCGGAGGATCGATCGACTGGAAGAGGTCTCTTTTCTTCTGTGTGATGTATGTCTGCTGAAGAAGCTGTGATTCCAGCTGTTCACGGTAATCCGCCCATGAATAGCCGGTCTCTCTCTGTATGACGCTCTGGAATTCCTCCAGACTTATCGGTCTGCCCAGCTGGGCCTCCACTTCACGCTTCTGCTGGTTGACAATGCTCGATAGGCTCTCCTGGTTCACGGAGATACTGTCGCGCTCCGCAGCCTGTTTTATCAGAATCTCTGAAATGAGGGAGTCCAGGACCTGTTTCCTGGTGATTCTATCGGCGGGGATACCGCTGAGGCCGCCTACCTTCTTCAACTCTTCCAGTCTCCGATCAACCTGCTGCCTGGTAATACCGACAGTCCGGGTGAGATTCACCGTTGCCGCAGTCTGTCCCAGGACCTGGGCTCCTAGAAAACTCGAAGCATATATAATCAGTACGAATACGATTGCCGTCCGTTTCTTCATACAGTATTTCCTTCCTTCATGCTGTGTGTACCCATTAATTTAACCCACGTGCAG
>JBNGED010000346.1:0-3360 GCA_049975605.1 Sediminispirochaetaceae bacterium
CGACAGTATATCAATCCACAAAGCTTATGAAGATCTTTTTATCATTCCTCCTTTGGTGATCTGTATAAAAGGTACTTATTCTGAGTAAAAAAGTCAAAATTAAAGATGCATGATTCACCCGGGAATGAGACGTGTCTCATCCCCGGCCCGGGGAGAGACGGTCCCGAACTGCAGACCCTATTGACCGGTCGGCACGAAGGGCAGGATCGAACGCAGATCGTTGTCGGTCAGTCTCAGTCCGAGTCCTATGAAGAAGTCCCGGTCTTCGCTGTGGAATGCATTGTCCACGCCGCCCGAGATGTAGAGCCAGTTGAAGAAGTTGGAGCTGTCAGGGTCGAATACGGGATAGAAGGTGCCGTAGCCGCGCACGTAGGGGGCCTGGTTCTGGTCGAAGTCGAAGACTTCCGCGGCTACGGAGATCTGTTCAATCGGCTGCAGGTTGAGACCGAGCCCCGCGCTGTTCTCGATCACGCCGCCCCGGATAGTCAGCGGCCCAAAGCTTCGGGCCAGCTGGGCGGAAAGCTTCACGTCGTTGGTCATGACGGTCTCGGTCGTGGTGGTATCGCTGGTGGTAGTGCCGGTGACGACGGTGTGAGTGATAGTCTCGGTGGTATCGTAGGAGGGTCCCGCGGTCAGACCCAGGCTGTAGTACTTCGGGGCCGAACGGGGCACGAAACGGACTTCGGCATGATTTTTCAGACTGTTCTGAAAGGCGAGGTATTCGGATGAAAAACCAACCTGCACGTCCATCCCGACCGCCGAGGCGATGAACTCGTCGACGTTCTTCGTGACCCGGTCGATGCGGGTGTACAGATCCTCGTCCTGTACCAGCCTGCCGATATTGCCTTCCCCTTCGTCGATCTTCCTGGTGATGGACTCTATGTTGGCGAGGCTCCTGTTCAGCTGATCGATGCTTGTCCGCATGGCATTGATGGAGTCGGCAATGTCGCCGCCTTCCTCCTGAAGAAGCGTGTCGATCTGTCTGGCGATGCCTGCGGTGTGAGTTATGAGTTGGGAGAGCTCGCGGATGTCCTCGCCGCTGCGTTCGTCAAGCCGGGCGGTGATGCTGTTAATCCGTTCCAGGGATTCGGAGAGGAGCAGGAGGTTCCTCTCTACCAGGAGGTTCGTCGTGGCAACGGTCTCCCGGGTAAGATCGAGGACCTCCTGCATGCTCCGGTAGCCTCCCTCGTTGAGAAAGGTATTGAAGTCCTCCATGAACTGCCCCATCTCGGCCGCCGCCTTTTCACCGGAGAGAAACATACGGTCCATTGAGGTCTTGCTGCTCACGTTCCGAATGACGCCGCCGTCTTCTATCGGCGGGGCGGCTTCGGTACCGGGGATGAGGGTAACGATGGAATTCCCCAGCATCGACTGCATGGTCCTCTGTACGACCGCGTCATGGTGGATCTTCACCTCAGTCGAGATCTCCATCAGAAGCTGGGCCCGGCCGCCTATTAGTTCGACCTCCCGGACCCGGCCGACGTTGACTCCCGCCACCCGGACACCGGTGCCGGGCAGGAGCCCGCTGGCGTCGTCGATGACGGCTTTCACTACATAGGTGTCCGGGGCGTTGATGGTCTCGGCGGTCTCCATCACGTAGAAGACGCTGCCTGTGCCGGTGACGATGACGAAAAGCGCTATCTTTACCAGTCTGCTCATACATTCTCCAGATTATCAATTACTTCGGGATGACATACGAAGGAGTTCTCGAGGAACTTCTGCAGCACCGGATGCTCCACGCCGGCCACTTCAACCGGGGTCCCCTCCGCCATGATACGGCCCTCCGCCAGGAATGCGATCCTGTCGGCCAGCTGGAAGCTTCCGACGATGTCGTGGGTAATGATAATGCAGGTGAGTCCGAGTTCCCGGTTCACCCGCTCTATGAGGTCGTTGATGTTCTCTTCGAGTACCGGGTCGAGGCCGGTAGTCGGTTCGTCGAAGAGAAGAATGCTGGGTTCGGCTGCCAGGGTCCTGGCGAGAGCGACCCGCTTCCGCATTCCGCCCGAGAGCTCGTCGGGGTGCTTTCTCTCGATTCCGGGGAGATGGACCCAATCCAGTTTCTCCCTCACGATCCGTTTAATCTCGGTTCGGTCGTGGATTCCCAGGACCTCCTCAACAGGGAAGGCGATGTTTTCCTCCACGGTGAAGGAATCGAACAGGGCCGCATCCTGGAAGAGGTAGCCCATCGAACGGCGGATTTCCCGTTTCTCCCCGGCCGGCAGGGGGACGATGTCGCGGCCTTCGACGATGATCCGGCCTTCGTCCGGTTCGATGATGCCGATGAGGTTCTTCATCAGTACGCTCTTACCGGTCCCGCTCTGACCGAGGATCGCCGTAATAGCGCCCTTCGGGAAAGCGATATTCACCCCGTCGAGGACCGTCTGGGAGCCGAATTTTTTTTTCAGTCCGCGGACTTCGATGATGATGTCATCTGACCTGTCCTGCGGGTCCATATTCCCTCCCTCTGTTCAGATAAAGACCTTGAGAAGAATGTCGGTCATGACGTAATCCGCCACGAGCACTGAGACCGAAGCGACGACAACCGAATGGGTAGCGGCATCACCTACCGCTTTGGATCCTCCCCGCACGTAGTAGCCGAAAAAACAGGAAATCACTCCTACTAGAAAGCCTAACACCACCGCCTTGATTATTCCCGAATAGATGTCCTTCGGGTTGACCATCCTGAACAGTTCGTAAAGAAAACCTGCGCTGTCGATTCCCTTGATCCAGACCGACACGATGTAGCTTCCGATTACCCCGATCACATTGGCCATCGCGGTGAGCACCGGGAAGACAACTACCGCAGCCCATACCCGGGGGACCACCAGGAAATGAACGGGATTCACCGACATCGTCTCCATGGCGTCGATCTGTTCGGATATCCGCATGGTTCCGATCTCGGCGGTGATGGCCGAGCCGTTCTTGGCGATGAGCATCAGGGCGGTGATGATGGGTGCCAGTTCCCTCGACATGGTGAGACCGACAGCCGGTCCCGCCAGTGTGCCAGCATTGAAGAGACGCAGGATATCCACCATCTGCAGACTCATAATCATCCCTGTCGCCAGGCTGGACAGGAGGATAATAGGGACGGAGGCCACCCCCATGTGTTCTACCTGGGAGGCGAAGAGCTTGATTCGTACCGGCCTGCGGAAGGTCCAGACGAAGGTGTCCCTGACGAAGAGGCAGAAGAGACCGAAGCGTTCGAGATGGAATACAATCCGAGATTTTTCCGGGAGCATCATTTTTTCTTCTTGCCCTAAGTGTATTTTTTAGCCGTCGAAAAGTCAACGAAGGAGGGGATCTATAAAAAAAGGGCTGCCCGGGATATCCCGGGCAGCCCAGCGTTCGTCTATTAAAAGC
>JBNGED010000347.1:0-3347 GCA_049975605.1 Sediminispirochaetaceae bacterium
CCCGAGGGCTTCCGCCTGCCGGACCGCTTCCAGATTGTCCTGTACAGCCGCCTCTCTCTGGGCACTGTCCGCCGACGGGAAAAAACCGCCCCGGCACAGAGATACGATCTCCATCCCGGCGTCCTTGATCCGCCGCCGGACCTTTTTCAGGTCCCGTCCTTCCAGGGTGTCCCGCCAGATGGTAATTCCCCGGACACCCGCCCGGGCATACTGCTCGACCGCAATTTCAATGCTCCAGGGTTTGGTCGTGATCGTGTGCAGACACATCCTGTCCGTGTTCTTCAATCCGCTGCTCATATTTTTTTCCTGTTTTTTTCCTATTTTTTCCTATATGTGAAAAAACTCGTGATATACGCCTTCATCGGCCAGCCTCTGCAGATATACCGCCAGCTCCAGCAGTTGGTAATCCCCCCACATGCACGACTCGCCGTTGGGGACCTTCTGTCCAGGCTGCACGTGGTCCCACCGGTTGGGATGGTGGTAGATCGTGTGCAGCAGCAGCCCCTGATGGTCCTTCCCCTCGGAGAGATACGGCGGGGAAAAAAGAGATGTCGCCGTAGTGAGCCCGGCCTGAATATATCTGCTGCCGTCCACAGACCTCTCTACAGTTCCTTTCAGGCCGGTCGGCTTCCGCTCCAGATATCTTCCCAGACGCAGCAGCCCCTGCGCGGCGATCGCCGCCGCCGAACTGTCCACCGGCTCCCACTCGTTGAACGGTTCCGCCGCCCTCGACAGATAATCGCCGAGCTCGCTCAGGCCCGGAGCCCCCGTGTCCCAGTAGGGGATGCCGTCCGTCGGAGTATTCTCGATATAGAAATCCGCCGCCGCCATGGCAGTCTCTTCGAAGCGGCGCAGGACACTCCTTTTATCAGGGAAAAAGGGCAGCTCCAGGGCTGAAAATTCCTCTTCGGGAAGCGTATCCAGCCACTCAAGCTGCTCGGCGTAGCCCGTGAGTATCCAGGCCAGACCCCGCGTCCAGGTCGAGAAGGGTGAGTAGCCCTGCTGGGTGGAGGGACACCTGAAGGTCCCGTTGTTCACGTTGAAGATCGCCTCGTGGACGGTCCTGCCGCGCACATCGTAACCGTCCCGGCCTCTCCCGAAGTAGACGGTGTACCTCGCCGTGGTTTCGGCATGCCGGAGGATCCGCCGCAGGAGGGAGATCTTCCGGTCCCCCTCTCCCATCAGTACATGTCCGAGCTGGTGCGCCGCCGCGAGGATCCGCATGGAGCGGATGGTATCCACGAAGAGGGAGTGAGGCCCGTTGAAGGTGTACACGTAACCCAGTTCGCCTGGGAGCTCCGTCCAGCGGGAAGCCTGGACCGCCCCGGATATCTTGAGGGCCAGACGGTAGAACTCCGCCTCCCACCTGTCTTCGGTGATTCGTCCCTCCTTCATGAGCCGCAGGAGGTTGCCGTAGGTGCTGATATTGTTGAAGCCGTGGTCATGCACTCCCGTGTGAGACAGATGCGGCGCCATCCGTTTCACCGTTCTGCTGCGTCCGAGTTCGAGGAATTTCCCCTCGGAGGTCCCGTCGAAAACCAGGATGGGCATTCCGAATTGAAACCCCTGGGTCCACTCCGTCCAACCCCGGGTTGTATATTTTCCCTCGACGGTGAACACGGGGGTCCCCTCCGCGGGATCCCAGGCTTCATCGAGGATCAGAACCTTTTCCGCCGCCAGCTCGAACACCCGCTGGACCCCGCAGGCGAGGTCCGCCGCCGTTTTTCCGCTATCCGTGCGTATCATACCTTCCCTCTACAGTTCCTTGATATGCAATCCTCCGTCCACGTAGAGCACGCTTCCGGTGGAAAAAGCCAGATCACCCTCGAGGATCGACCGGACCGCCCGGCCGATATCCTCCGGGTAACCCCAGCGCTTCTGCGGTACCATTCCGTCTGCGATCAATGTATCGTACTTCTCCTTGACCCCGCCGGTCATGTCCGTCTCTATGATACCCGGCCGCAGTTCGTAAACCTGTATGCCCTCGCCGGCCAATCGTTTGGCCCACAGTTGGGCCGCCATGGCGAGACCCGCCTTCGATACACAGTATTCGCCGCGGTTCAGAGAGACCGTGTCGGCGGAGATGGAGGTCACGAAGACGACCTTGAAGCCCTCCCTCAGAAGAGGCTGTACCGAATCTTCGAGCCAGTACCGCACCACCGCCTGGGTCAGAAAGTAGGGGCCCTGCAGATTGATCCTCATCAGCCGCTCGAAGGACTCCTCCGAGGCCTCCACGATATCGAGGCGCTCTTTCGGCGCCACCCCGGCGTTGTTGACCAGGGCGTCGATTCGCCCGAACCGCGCGAGGGTCCGTCGTACTAACTCTTGCCGCTGCTCCGGTTCGCCGATATCCCCTGCAATGGGAAAAAACGCCTGCCCGGCCTCGCGTCCTGTCTCAAACCCGGCTTCATGCCCGGCCTTATGCCTTGTTCCATGCCCGGCTTCCCGGGCTATCCTGCGGCAGTCCGCCGCCGTCCGCTCCGCCGCTTCGACATTGCTGCGGTAGTTTATCGCCACGGAGAATCCCGTCCGCGCAAGCTCGAGAGCAATCCCCCTGCCGATTCCCCGGCTCCCGCCCGTGACCAGGGCTACGGGATGGATCGCTTTCATGGCACCTCCACCTCGGCGCCTCTGCGTTCGGCGGAGAGGTATCCAGCGTAGACGACCGCGATGGTGTCCGCCGCCAGGAGACTGTCGGATTCGACAGGGCTGTTGTCGGCGGCGCAGCGGTAGAAGGCCTCCATCTCATGCTGGTAGCCGGTGAACCAGTCCTCATCGGGTGAGGTAAACGCCCAGCCCTGCTTCGTACCTGTTTTTTCGACCACGTAGACATCTTTGAAGTACTCCTCCCGGGGATTGTAGGTCTGAAAGGCGGTGTTGGGGTTGATGCTGCAGATACCACGGTGGTTGTTGGCGGAGACCTCGATCCAGTTGTGGACCCCTCCGAGGACCAGTTCGGAGGCGAATATGTCGGCGAAGGTGCCGTCCTCGAAGACGACGTGGATAGCGGCGAAGTCCTCGATGTCCGTGTAGGTGGTCCGCAGATGTCCCCTGTCGATAAAATTCTCGTCCCGTGTGATCGCGTGGGTCCTGGCCGACACCGAAGCCGGTCTGATTGGACCTCCGCCCCGCATACGGCCTTCGACCTTCTTCAGGTAGAGGGCCGCGGTGAGGGGATGCACCCCCTTCCCGATCATCGACCCGCCCCCCGAATAGCTCCAGATGCCGTAGTACTGGGAGTGGGAGCCGGAGTGGGACTCCTCACCGTGCATCCAGAGAATCTGCGCCCCCGTCTTTTCGATGATCTCCCGCTCCGTCTCGCGCACACGGACGGGCTGATGGTTGAG
>JBNGED010000348.1:0-3342 GCA_049975605.1 Sediminispirochaetaceae bacterium
CGGTTGCCTCCACTAGGCCGTTCTGTTCGATAAGATCGTACAGACCGCGGCTGATTCCCTCAGCGTCGAAGGGATGAATCAGCTCCATAATACGAGCCGATTCGAAGAACCTCTGCAGATGTTCGTCGAGAAAGAGGGGTACGCCCTCCCTCACCTTGAGGGATTCGTACACACCGAAGCTGAAGAGGACCTCCTTTTTCTCAATGGGAATGAGAGCCTCGCCATGGGGGATCAGGCTTCCGTTACAGAGAGCATATCTCATGAAAAATCCAGGGAAAAAAGCTGGAAATCCGTGGTAATGGCCGTGTCCAGCAGATCCACGGCAAGACAGCTGTGGACCGGAATGACGCAGAGCAGGTCTCCGACCTTCACCCGTTCCAGAAGCTCCGCTGACACCCTGGCGACACCGTGTTCCTGGCTCACCGATCTGATATAGCAGTCGGGATCTATCCGGTCCCAGCCATCGGGTGTGCATGCCACTGCGTATCCGTACATGTTCACCCCTGCATGTCGCGGATGGGGTTCCGCCTGGGCCGACAGGTGCACAGCCCCGCCGTAGATGACTATCTCGCTTCGCTGCGGGTGCACGGCAACTACCGGGCAGGCTACGGCGGCGGCAATATCGTCCTCTTCACAGGAACCGAGGTGCCACTGCTGGGCATCGAAGTAGACAAAATTCCCGGGCCTAACCTCATCCACGCCCTTGAAATCCGAGGCGGCGGTGGTTCCTGGTGTGTCTCCTACCGAAAGAAGGCAGCTCTTAAGACCCGACGCCTGGACCTTGCTGCGCAGCCGGTTCAAACCATCCGTAATCTGTACGAATAGTTCGGCACGCTCCTGGCGGTCATGCATGTGATAAGTCTGTCCGGCATGAGTAAGCAGCCCCCGGAACTCCAGGTTCGGCAGAGCTTCCACCGTGCGTGCCAGTTCGACGATCTTCTCCTCCTCATTCCAGGGGATACCTGTTCTTCCGTAGCCTACATCGATTTTGATCCAGATCCCAACTTTCTCATCGAGTTTGCTGTTAAGTTCCTCCGCCGCCTCTTTGTTCAGCAGGAGGAGATTCAACCGTACGCGCCCGGCGAGGTCCCGGATATCCTCGATCTCCCTCAGGTTCACCGGGAAGGCGATGGTGATGTCCTTCCAGCCGTGACCGGCAAAATAGAGGGCCATCCTGATCGAGGAGACGGTTATATGTTCGAGTCCGCGGGACTTGAACCATTCGCCGACGAAGGCGCTCTGATGGGTCTTGAAATGCGGCCGGAAGACCACTCCGCTGGCGGCGGCCTTCTCCTGCATTCTGTCAAAATTCTTCTTTACCCGATCCGGCTGAACTACCAGCGCCGGACGATACACCTGTGATCTCCAATCCATCACTTTCTCCTTTTACCAGGGGAGCTTCCCCAGGTCTACATTTCCGCCGGAAATGATGATGCCGACCCTCATGCCGTTCACATCGACCTTCCCGTTCAGCACGGCGGCCACCGGAACCGCCGCGGAAGGTTCTATCACTATCTTCATCCGTTCCCATACCAATCGCATGGCCTCGGCGATCTCATCTTCCTCCACCAGGACAATCGCATCCACGTTCTCCCTGATTATGGGAAAAGTGTTGGAACCGAGAGAAGTCTTCAAGCCGTCCGCGATGGTGTCGGGATGGTCGGGCAGGACGAGGGTCCCTCCGTAGAACGAGCGGTAGGCGTCGTCAGCCCGGGCGGGTTCGCAGCCGATCACCCGGATTCCGCTTCCGAAGTACCGGGCCGCCAGGGCGGTACCGCTGAGCAGTCCTCCGCCGCCGACCGGACTCAGGACCATGTCGAGGTTCCGGCCGGACTCTTCATCGCGCCCTTCCATTGCCTGCAGCAGCTCGATCGTCGCCGTACCCTGTCCGGCGATAACGCGCAGATCGTTGGAGGGATGGATGAATTCCGCTCCGGTTTCGCTGATCACCTTATCCAGACTCTCCTCGCGGTCCTTCAGTGTGGGCGGACAGAAGACCACCCGGGCGCCGTATCCTTTGACGGCGTTGACCTTCACCTGCGGGGCGTTCTCCGGCATGACAATCGTAGCCGGGATATTTCTCATTCCGGCTGCCAGGGCTACCGCCTGGGCATGATTGCCCGATGAGTGGGTCGCCACCCCCCTCTCCGCTTCCTCATCAGTCAGCGATAGAACGGAATTCACCGCGCCCCTGAATTTGAAGGCCCCGCCCTTTTGAAAATTTTCACATTTGAAGTACAGTTTCCCGCCCGTCAGCCGATTGAAGGTTTCGGAGGTCAGCACCGGAGTCTCGTGGGCATATGCCCTCACGCGGTCGAAGGCCGCCTGCAGTGTCTCCCTGTCAGGAAAGTTCTTCATGATCATCACCTGCCCTGGTTTAAATTGCATATGTATAGATCGCACAGTTATTGTAAGAGGAGAGCGTTAAAAGCGCAACTCCTTCCTATTCTGTGCTATTCCGTGTCGATTTCACGTTCTTTACCTTTGGGCCGCAATATCGTGAATATAATTCCCTTTATATACACAATGAAAAAAATTAAAATTTTCTTATATATTTATATTGAGAATTTATGAGCAATATTGTATAGTATATGGTAATTAATCTATAGATGAAGGAGGTTATACGCCTTGAGTGATGTAAATTCAAGCACAACCTCGTCTTCCGGCGGGAGCAGCATCCAGCGGTCTTCCCGTTCACGAAGCCGAAAGAAAAAGAAAAATCAGCTTCCCTTCGGGGCAGCGTTGCTCGTCCTGGTCGTTGCATTCGGTATATACCTCGGAACTCGGAATGAACAGCTGGTTCTGTTCTGGGTGACAGGCCTTGCATTCGGATACATCCTGCAGCGCACTCGGTTCTGTTTTACTGCGGCTATGCGTGATCCGTATCTCACCGGAGGCACGAACCTGACCAAAGCGGTGCTGACGGCATTCGCGGTCACATCAATCGGATTCATCGCCATCAAATACGGCGCATTCGTGAGAGGCCTTCCCATTCCGGGTCAGTCCTACGTTGTTCCGGTGAGCCTGGCTACAGCTGTAGGGGCATTCATATTCGGAATCGGCATGGTTATCTCCGGCGGATGCGCCTCCGGAACCCTGATGAGGGTCGGCGAAGGTTTCACCATGCAGCTGCTCTCCCTGTTTTTCTTCGTAGTCGGATCCCTCTGGGGCGCCCATGACTTCGGATGGTGGAAACTGAATGTGATTCTATCCGGCAAAGCCGTGTTTCTCCCCGATGTATTCGGATGGATGGGCGCGGTGATTATTCAACTGCTGATTATCGCCCTTCTGTGGATTGCAGCCGACAAGTGGGCCAATCGCAAGGAAAAAGAAGCATAAAGG
>JBNGED010000349.1:0-3339 GCA_049975605.1 Sediminispirochaetaceae bacterium
CGCTTGCTCAGGTCGAGAAAACCGTCCTTGAGGTGGACCATCTTGATGATGTCGCGCTGGACCTCGAATGCCTTCCGGTAATCGATAGTGGCCTGCTCCATCAGGTTGAGGGGTTCGTAGATGATGCCGATGTTGTCATACCCTACCATTTCACACATTTTCACGAGGGTCTCCGGCTGACCGAGGATCCCGGTGTCATGGTTCTCACAGACCATGGTGACGTTCTTCTCTTTGGCGTAGCGGGTCATCTCCTTGAGGTAAGGAAGCATCTGCTCGAGCTTCTTCTCATCCTCATCGCCCGGAACGAAACGCAGCAGTTCCGAACCGAAGAAGGCGGCGCAGTCAATGGCCTTCTTGGTCTGGTCCATCTCTTTCTCGAGGTCCTTCGGGTCAGAACTGGCGAATCCGATCTTTGTGTACCGGTCCGCATTGGGGAACTGGAAGCCCGGGTGGTGCTTCCATGCGCCGAAGCGTCCCGACTGTCCGCCGCCGAAGTAGCCGTTGATGGATGTGATCTTAAGACCGTACTTCTCAGCGGTCTTCTTGATTGCCTTATGGTCGGCTTCGTCGGTGAATACCGACCAGTGCGGCGGCTTATCGATAATGTCGACGTTTTTATAGCCGGCTTCCGCTATGAGCTGGCAGGTTTTCTCCCATGGGTGATGTATCATGGGAATGGTGGGAAAGGTAAGTCTGTTGATATCTCGCATCTCGATCCTCCAGAAAAAGTATACAATGCTCCAGGAGCATAGTTCAGCAGAGAAGAGTGCAGTGTATATCAATGATCGGGTCGGGGAGCCTTTTCTCAGGGTGTGCTCCCTGATACCAGTATTGTAAACCTTACAAAAATTGTCAAGTAAAAGTTGCAGAAAAAGCGCTTTCGGAATCATATTTCATAATATGGTACTATTGCATGACTGATTTTTTTCCCATAAACTGTAAATATGTATTGCATGTGTTTGACTAATTCTGTGCAAAACTGTAAAATATATTACGTATTACAGAGAATGTAATATTATGTGCAGATTGGAGCTCGCAGTGTAAAGGGTTTAGCTCGAAATCATGCATCGGGTCTTTTTCTCAGGGTATTTCAGAAAGTGTACAGAATTTAATTTTTCTCGACTAGTTTCTCAATGTGAGAGGAGGACTTGATGAAGGCTTTACAAGAAGGAAGATCCCTGGAACTGTCCAAGGAGCTGCTGAGAGGAGCGATCGACATCCACGTGCATGTCGGGCCGCATCTGTTCAGCAGCCCCCGGCGTCAGGATCCGATAGAGTGCGCCCTGGAGGCGCGGGCGGCCGGTATGCGGGCCTACGGTATCGTCGATGTGTTCGAGATGAGCAACGGATATACCTATATAGTGAACCGGCATGTCGATAATTTCACCGTATACGGCGGTCTTGCCCTGAACACGGTGTACGGAGGTATGAATCCGAGGGCGGTAAAGACGGCCCTGTATTACGGAGACGGGGCGAAGTACATCTCCTTCGGGACCCATTCCACCTACTACCAGGCATCCAAGGAAGGAAGACTGGTGGACGGGAAGTTTACCACCCTGGCCGAACTGTACCCGAAGTTCCGCAAAGAGGAGCTGTCCCGGGCGATCAGGATCCCTCTGGATGAAGAGCCGGGGGAAGAGCTGGATGAGATCCTGAGACTGATCGCCGATCATCCGGATGTCTACATGGATACCGGTCACATATCGGCGGAAGAGGCGATGCGCCTCTGCGATCTCAAGGACAAGTACGGCTACCAGAAGATCGTGATTTCGAGTTCGGTGGTCAAGGTATCCACGATGCAGCAGCTCGAATACATGGTGAAGAAGGGGGCTTACCTTGAGCAGTCCCTGGGGGCCTACACGGCGGCCCAGATGATACCCCTGACCCACTACTATGTTGAGACGGAGTATGCGACGATCGACGAAGGGATGGATGCCCCCGTCACCCGGGGTATCGGGGTAGTGGCCGATCAGGTAGCCGAGTTCGGAGCGGAAAACATGCTGCTCGTAACAGATTTCGGGCGGTATGCTCTCTCGACGCCGACCGAAGGACTGCGGCAGTTCATCTCCATGATGCTCGACCTCGGAATAAGCCCCGGTGACGTGCGTACCATGGTGAAGACCAACCAGGAGAAGCTTCTCGGGCTGGAACCGATGCCGCCGGAGGCCTTTCCGATTGGAGAAAATACGGAGGCAACATGAGCAGAAGAATTAAAATCAGCTTCGTCGACGAGGGAGTAGCGGCCCTCGCGACTCTTTTGGATGACCAGGCCCCGAAGACCTGCGACTGCATATGGGACCTGCTGGCGGAACCGGTGGAGAACATGGGGATCCACGCCATGTGGACGGGCAGGGAAATATCCTTCGGTATACCTCATGAACGCTTTCCCGACAATGAGGGCCTCAAGGTACCCCCGGAAAACCAGACGGTGATACCGATCCCCGGCGACCTGATCTGGAACGGCTACGCGCCGTACCAGTGGCAGGGCAAGCCCCATCCCGTCTATGATTTCGGGATTTTCTACGGCCGGGACAGCCGCCTGCTGCTTCCGGTGGGCTGGCGTCCGAGCAACCGCTTCGGTACCATCGACGAAAACCTCGAGGAATTCGCCGGAGTATGTGCCCGCTGCCAGAGTGAAGGGGTGAAGAAGATCAGACTGGAGCGGTATACAGGCTGATTATAAAGTGGAGGCGGTCCTGAGACCGCGTCCGGATAAGGGGTTCGGAAGCCGGGACGTCCGGTAACATGATTAGCAACCAAGAGCACATGTGTGCTTGAATGATTTTTTTTAGATGAAGGAGAAGATACATGTCACAGCAAAAACCGGAAAAACTCAAACTCACGTTCAGCAAGGGCGGTACCCTCACGGCGACACTGCTCTGGGACAAGGCCCCGAAGACCTGCGAGGCTATCGTAGACGCCCTCCGCAACGGACCCGTCAGCTCCGAAGACTGCAGTCCCCTGATGCACGCGCAGTACGCGGGATCGGAAGTCTATTTCGAAGATTTTCCCGCCAGGGACGACATTCCCTTTGAGAACACGACCATGCGGACCGATGAGAACATGTTCTGCACGAACAAGATCCCCGGAGGGGTCCTGGCCTACTACGTGAATCCCAAGATCAAGTCCTTCTGCATAGTCTACGGCGAGTTGATTCCCCGCCGGACCGCGGACGTGGAGATCCCCCTGAACATGTTTGCTAATATCGACAACTGGGACGACGCGAAGGAGATCGGTCAGCGGGCCCGGATCGACGGCCCCGGATCGGTCACCGTCGAGATCCTCGAATAGGCGGGTATTGATATGTCTGACTATGCGCGCACGAGAGAGGTCCTGGAG
>JBNGED010000350.1:0-3337 GCA_049975605.1 Sediminispirochaetaceae bacterium
TTCTCAAAAAGGCTGAGAAAGAGGGGCTGGTGCTGCAGGCCCAGAACAGCCGCCATCCGGTCTATATCTGCTGCTGCTGCAGCTGCTGCTGCGCGATTCTCTCCCGTGTAAAAAAACTTCCGGATCCGGGACGAATTCTGAAGTCTAACTATGTTGCCGAAGCCGACCCTTCAGTGTGCATCGGCTGCGGCGCATGTATTCGGCGCTGTCCCATGGACGCAATCGCTCCATCCAAAGACGGCGCTGGAAAAAACGACCGGCGCCGACCCGTGACGGTGGCTCCGGAGCGGTGCATCGGCTGCGGCCTCTGCTTTTCAGTCTGTCCCGTAGATGCCCTTCAGATGCGCACGCGGGGTTTGAAGAAGGAACCGCCTTCCTCCGCCATGACGATGTATATCCGGATGTTCATCGGCCGATTCGGCCTCCTGAAGGGAGGTTTCCTGCTGCTGAAGGCGGGACTCGGTTCTAAGGTCTGAGACGGGCTGCCGACCGGGCGGCAATCCGCGATACGATCCACTCGGTCCAGCGGAGTATTCCTTCTCCCGTCCGGCAGGAGACTTCGAAGATTTCCATAGCCGGATTGAGGCGCAGAACGCGTTCCCGCAGCTTTTGCATATCGAAATCGGTCAATTCCAGGAAATCGATCTTGTTAACTATCAGCGCCTCGCATTCCCGGAACATCAGGGGGTACTTCAGAGGTTTGTCGTCCCCCTCCGGCACACTGAGGATCATGACATTCGTGTCGGCGCCGGTGTCGAACTGGGCCGGACATATGAGGTTGCCCACATTTTCCAGAATGAGGAGGTCGATCCGGGTCAGGTCGAGGGTCTGTATGGTCTTCATTACCATCCAGGCGTCTACATGACAGAAGCCGCCGGTGCGGACCTGAACCGCTTCAACTCCCGCGGCGGCAATCTTTTCCGAATCCACCATCGAGTCCATGTCAGCTTCGATGACGGCGGTTCTTAAAAAGCGGTCCGGTTTGCTGTCGTGCCCCCCCCCTGGTGCGTTTGTATCGCTGCCGGAAGGGCGGATCCGCTGAACAGAGGACTTCCCCGAGTGGTCCGAAGCCTGGGGACGCTTGTCAGCTTTGAGAGCTTCGAGGGTTCTCAGGATCAGACTGGTCTTGCCTGCTCCGGGGGAGGCCATCAGATTGATCATGGTAGTGCCGGCGGAATCCAGCAAGCTGCGTACCCGGGACGCTTCCCTCTTATTGTCCCCGTGAATTTCTTCCCCGATTTCAATCAGCCTGATATTATTCATACCGCCTCCATACTTTTAACCGTGTATTCCATGCCTGATGTCATGTGTACCTCCGCTGATCCGCACTGCGGGCATACCAGGGCTTCATCCGATCTCAGGTCGGAGGAAAATTCTAACCGGCATGAACTGCATGTGAAACGGCAGGGGATTTTTTTTACCACGATACGGGCCTTGGCGGCAACGCTGCCGGAAGCCAGAGTGGTGAAATACCGCTGGATCCACTCCTGTTCGAGGTCGCTCAGGGCGCCGATCTCGAGCTCGATCTTCCTTATCTCGGCTACGCCGTGACGGCGGGCGTGTTTGAGAACAATATTCAAAATGTCCTTCGTGACGGAGAGTTCATGCATCGGCCACCCCTCGTTACCGCCGGAGATAGGAGAGCTCGGCGGGAAGAACGATGTTGTTGCCGAAGCGGTCTTCACCGTAGCCGTTGTCGGCGAGTATTTTCAGATCGTTGAGGGCCCGGTTATCGCCCTCGAAGCTTACCTTCAGGGTGCTGCTCACGTCTACTTTCGCCAGGGACTGAAAATGCTTGATGCAGCGGCTTGCAAGATCCGCCATGGACTCTCCGGGAACAGGCTGAATGTCGTCGAAGGGAAGACCGGGCTCGTAGATCATAAGCTCTCCTTTTTTCATCATTTCGAGAAAAAGGATCTGCAGTTCTTTCCGGCACGCATCCCTGTCCTCCGGTATCGGCTGCTGCAGGGAAGTTTTTTTCGAGAGAAGATCGGCGATATATCTGCGCTTCATCGCGTTTATCGCCTCGTTTGCCCGGAAAAGATCCAGGGTAGACCCGGCATTGTAGACGTTGTCGTCCAGAATCATCCGTACGCTGCTGCCGTAATGAGCGACGATCTTTGAGATCAGCGTGGAGGGCCTGACATGAAAGCCCCGGTAATTCGGAATCGGGACGGAAATAGTCTTCACCTCCGAGTAGCTCTGTATCATGGTCTTGCACAGGTGTACTGCGGAATTGAGATAGTCCCGGGCATAGAAAAAGAGGTAGTTGAATACGATCCCGAGGATCCCTTCCGAACTGAGGGGAAATACTACCGGCCGGGAGGCGATCCTGCTCAGTTTGCTCATATGCCTGACATAGTAGTGGATAAGGCCGGTGGCGTTTTCGAGCAGATGATAGATGATGCTGATGTGCCCCCGGAGGTACGGGAGATTCTTGTTCTGGCTTTCGAGATCGGACTCGAAGATGTACGTGTCATACAGGGACTGGAGGTTGTGAAACCTCGTTTCTACGAGCCGGCATTTCTCCTCGTCGATGACATGAGGAATGACCTCCTCGAAATCACAGCTCTCCCGCGGTTTCAGCAACTCTTCCACCTCACGGTCTTCGGAAAGGTTGAGGAACTGAGTGGCGAGATAGACGACCGTTTCTCCTACCTTGCTGACATGACGAATGCTCCTGTCTGAAGGGAGCATGTAGTCGAACACCGGTTCATTGCAGTGTTCGAAATCTGTCGGGACGAACTCTTCGATGATGCCGATCTCTTTCGCCTGACTGATGAGGTTCTCACAGATAAGTAGGAGGGCGTTCCTCAGCTGTTTGATGGTCTTTCTGGTTTCCAGCGAGAGGTTCCCGCTCGTCTTCAACAGCCGGTACCGCTCGATCGAATGCTGCAGGTGCAGCATGTCGTAGATCACTGTAGTAAAAAGCTTCTGTGCAGCGACACTCTCCCGAAAGCCGAACCATTGTTCGTTCTTCTGGGTGCCGTAATAATCGGCTATCTCCTCTACCGTAGCGGCCTCAGCGTTGAGCTTCTTGAGGAATTCGCGGCAGGGGAATTCCTCTCTCTCTCTGGCCGACAGGGCGAAAAAACAGAGACCGAGCATCGGCATTGAACGCTGTGCGAGCATAGCTTCCAAAGGGGACAGCCGATTCTGTGCGTGTCCGGTCTCCTGACCGTGGTTTTCTCTACTCATTCAAATCTTCTAAATACACTATAGGACGAAAAATCCGGGATTTCAACCTGCCTACAGTGTCCCTGAAACAGTACCTGAAACGCTCCGCTCCACAGATCAAATCGGGACTGCTGCATTGACCAGGGCAGGTGAACGCGAT
>JBNGED010000351.1:0-3336 GCA_049975605.1 Sediminispirochaetaceae bacterium
CTACAGCCCGGATTATTGAGCAATACGCCTGCTCAGCCTGGCGCAGCTTTTCGGCCAGGTAGACGATAATGACGGCCATCAGGAAGCTCCAGATGCCCCGGATCACATTGTTTATTATCGCGGACGGGAACGATATTTTCCAGAAAAAACTTGACCCCTGCAGGAGCGGAACCTAGAATAGTAGGTAAAATGTATATATCTTAATGGGGGCAGTATGCAGGATAGACAGAATCAGAGCACGGACGCGCCGAACAGAAGAAGCCGTAGAAGGGTGAAGGCCGAGAAGCTTCCTCCCGGGATGCGCGAATTCCGCCTGGAGTTCGGACCGAAGGAGGTCTACAAGGGAACCACCATCGATGCAAGTCTTACAGGGATCTCTTTCCTGGTAGAGGTACCGAGCAACCGTATCCATGAACACATCGTCAAGCTTATCTCGGCTGATAAGAAAATCTCGATGACACAGGAGCTCGTCTACATCAAGGCTGTGGATGAGACCCATTCACGCATAAGTCTGCTTTTTGATACCGGCAGTACTCCTCAGCTGTACCGCAATGTGGTGGGAAAAGCGCTCGGGAAATAGAATAATCAGGATGGCCGGCAAGGCTGCCGCGGCTGCGAGGCTCTATCTGCAGAATCCCGGCTGTCTATTTCTTTGTTCCGGCATACTTAATAACCTCAGCCTTCTCGATGGTGATCAGACCTCCGCATTCGGCTGATTCGAACAGACTGTCCAGGAAGGGGAGGAAGGCTTTTATTTTAGCAGCTTCATCCACTATCTCGATGACGAGGGGGAGGTCTTCCGACAGGCGCAGGATCTTCGCCGCGTGGATCCGGCTCGATCTGCCGAAGCCCAGGATGCCCTTGAATACAGTCGCTCCGGCGAGGCCGGTCTTTTTGGCTTCCTGGACGATCCTTTCATACACCGGGAGAGACCCGGTCCTGTCCGATTCACCGAGGAATATCCGCAGTAAACTGGCATCGTGTTTGATTTCCATATTATGCTCCGCTCAGAGTTTTTGCCGCGAAAAATGCGAGGACTACCGCGGCGAGAGTGAGAAATACATTCAGCCCGATATTCATGATCGCCAATAGATATTCGGAGTCCCGCAGCAGATTGATCGTCTCGAAGGAGAAGGTGGAGAAGGTAGTAAACCCGCCGCAGAAGCCCACCGTGAGCATGAGTTTGGCAGGGGGCGGCAGCAGTTCGAGGGTATCGAAGTAGAAAACAAGAAATCCGAGGATAAAGCTGCCGAGTATGTTGACTGTCAATGTTCCCAGAGGAATTCCGAAGGGTGCCATCCTCTGAACTACTCCGGCTATCCAGTACCGTAACGTGCCGCCGCAGGCAGCCCCTAAAGCTACCAGAAAATAACTGCGCATAAATTCTCCGTTCATACGATCTGTCCGGGGATTACCCCGGAACAGTGTAACGGATTCGGCGCGCAGGATAAAGAGCGCCGCTGGATGAAAGGCCGTACCGGGTCCGTGGATTTTTTCATATAAACGATTATAATGGCTGGTATGTGAATATCCGGCTGCGCGGAGGAGGCAATCATGATTATCAGAGAAAGGGATATAAAGGAATTTGATTTTCACGGCCTGAAGATCCGCGAGTATCTGGCAGGCTCCGGTGAGAAGTCTTCATTTTCGGTTATCGAAGTGCCTGCCGGAGCTTCCCACCAGCTCTCATGGTCAAAGCGGTCCGACAAGTATTACTACATCGTCGAAGGCAGCATCGAGTTCACGATGGACGGTCAAACCAGCATATTTGACAAGGGAGATCTCTGCATAGTCAGGCAGGGGGAGAAATTCATGTATGCGAATAACTCCGACACGCAGGCGACACTTGTTCTTGTCCACACCCCGTCATTCCTGATCACCGAAGAGGTGTTCGAGTGAAGCGCGGCTTCTATCTCTTCGGGTCCTTCCTGCTCGTCTTCATCGGGATAGGAATCACCATCAACACAACCGGAGTCTTCATCCAGGCCTTGAGCAGAACGAGAGGCTTTACGCTCTCCTCGGTGGCTTTTATTTTTTCCGTCGGCGCCCTGGTCAATATGGCGGGGGCGGTCGTGGTCGGCTCCCTGTTGAACCGGTATGATCACCGGCCGGTAATGGCTGTTTCGATTCTTCTGCTCGGCGGCGGAATGATGCTGTATGCCGTCTGCGACCGGATATGGCATTTCTATCTGGTGGCGCTGCTGACCGGAAGCGGGACCGCCGGAAGTCATCTGATCCCGGCGACCATGTTCGTTACCCGCTGGTTCGGCCGTAACCGTGGGCTTGCAATGGGGACCGTGCTCGCCGGAAACGGGATAGGGGGGCTGGTGTTCAATCCGCTGACCCAGTATCTGATCGAAATTAATCCTCTGGGGACGCCCTACGGATATCAGTCCGCTTACATCCTCGGCGGCGCGGCGGTGATCGCGGTTCTCCTGCCCACGGCGATGCTCCTTCGGCTGCCGGCGGAAGGGGAAGGCGGATATAAACTGAATCCGGAGGCGGATGAAGCGCCTTCTCCGGGGCCACCTCACGGGTCCTCTCTTTCGCCATCTCTTGAGTCCGCCGCTGCGCCGCTGATCCATTCAAAAGGAGAGGCGGATGGGAAGCAGCAGCACGCCTCCCTCGGCGAGGCGCTGCGGACAGGACACTACTGGTGCCTTGCGGCGATGATGCTCGGGGTCTCCGCGGTGTTCATGGGAATCAATCAGCATCTGTTCGGACACTTCACCATCTCCCTGGGGATCCCTCCCGGCATTGCCTCGCGTCTCGTGGGCGTGATGATGGGAATGATGGTTCCCGGTATCCTGCTGGCCGGGATGGTCACAGACCGGGTTGGTCTCCGTGCGTCCCTTTCGATCTTCGGACTGTTCCTGATTGGAAGTCTATCCTTCCTCCCCTTTGTCGGCGCGCTCGGCTGGGCCGTTGTGTTCGTCCTGTCCTACGGTTTCTTCAATGTAATCCAGACCGTTTTTCCGCCCCTGATTGTCGGCATCAGATTCGGGGAGACCCATTATCCCGCGGTATTCGGATCTCTCATCGTGGCGCAGACCCTCGGAGCCGCTTTCGGGCCCTTCATTATAGGCTGGGTGCATGACCGGAACGGCAGCTACATCCCCGCTCTGATCGGGGCGGCGGCCGTTCTCGCTGTGTCCATCAGTCTCGGATGGGGAGTAGCAGGCGCGGGCCGCAGGCGGGTCAGGGAAGCCGTTTGAGGTATTTCAGCAGGATCATTTTGTTCTTTTCCACATAATCCTTGAAGCGTTCGAAGTTGTCCCTGGTTTCTGAATCAGCCCCCGAGAGAATAAGGACATTGTTCCTCCAGCGGTACCAGAG
>JBNGED010000352.1:0-3335 GCA_049975605.1 Sediminispirochaetaceae bacterium
GCATATGCGTGAGGAGCGTCCCGGCAGCAGCGCCGATGTGATTGGCTTCGTCTTTCCCATCCACCTGACCAACATGCCCTACCCCGTCGAGGATTTCATCGAGAGTCTCAATGTCGATTCGGCATACTATCTTTTCGCGGCGGCGACCCGGATCAGCACCTCCTACATCGCCGATATCCGTCTCAATCGTATTTTGCGGAAAAAAGGAAAGGCCCTCGATGCATTTTTTATCATGAACATGGCCGCCAACTCCCCCTGCGGACTCGTACCCAGGTACTTCCCAGGCTTCAAAAAAATGGTGGAAGGCTGGATCGACCGCATCGCCCCGGAGAAGCTCGCCGAGATGGAGTCCGCCGTACAGGAGAAGCTGGACATCATCGCTGAGACCGTGGGCGCCCGGCGCCGGCACTGGGACGGCAGGAACATCCTCAGCCTTACCGGCAAGCACCTCAACTCCCTGCTCATGTCCCCCATGGAAAAATCCACCCGCCGTCAGAAGATCCCCTTCACCGTAGACGCGGACTGCACCGCCTGCGGTCTGTGCGAAGAGGTGTGCCTGTCCGGCCGGATTGCAATGACCGACGGGCGCCCGGTCTGGCGATCGGAGGTCCCCTGCTGGTTCTGCTACGCCTGCTTCAACAGCTGCCCCGAACAGGCCATCCTGGTCCAGGGCCGCTATGAAAAAAAACTCGGCCGCTATCTGAATCCTTCCATCTCTCCGGAGGATATCGCGGCGCAGAAATAGTGACGGCTATACCGCTCCAGAACTCAGCTCAGGCACGCATCGGCGACCCTGCTTTTTTTTCATACCAGGTAGATCAACTCATTAGCTCAAACATTTTTCCCAGAAAAAAGGAAGCCACCAATATCAAAGCGCTGAAAATGATGGTAAAGGACAATCCGAAGTAGAAGGCCATCGCCGCAAGCAGCGGGATCTTCACGGCCCTGGCATATAAAAAGGCCGCGATTTTCCCATTCGACACTCCCTTCTCCCTGAGATCGGCAAGGAAGGGATACCAGGCATAGGCCGGCCCATGACTGAAAGTCCCTGCCAGGACGGCTATCAGAAGTCCTTTTACCCCCGATCGTGATCCCAGATGTTTCTTCAAAAAGGAAAGCGGTACCATGTTCGCCGCGGCCATAAACACCACCACGACCAGCAGCACCGGAATGATCCCCATGAACAGCCCGCCGGCGAACTTCAAAGTCCGGCTGATCCCCTCCGGATCGATGTAGTACAGAATCGCAATGAAAAGCAGTAAAACTGCAATAATCAGTAATGCAGCCGGTGAAACCAGGGGCTGTTTACCGCCACTTTGTTTGCCCGTTCCCTGACCGCCCCGATTCCTGCCGTTCATCTCCGGATCCGGCTGGTTCGATTCATTTTTCATATCAGTCCCGTCCTGAAAAAGAGCGCAAGCAGAAGGCCCAGGCCGACGGACAGAAAAAATCCCGCAACCGCCCGGGTCACAGCGAACCGCGTTCCCAGCTGGACGGATTCTGCAGGCAGTTGGACTATACCGACAATCACCCATGCAGCCAGAAAAGAGGTCACCGCGGCATAGGGAACACCCGCGGACAGCAGCTCGGAACCGATAATATAACTGTTGATCGAATTCCCCGCCAGGATTGAGCCGAACAACGCCCCAAGAAGTGTGTCAGTAAAAGAACACAACCCGAAGAACCGGACAATACTGTCCGCGGCAACATAGGTCTTCAACAACGAGATGAGCAGCACTACAATCAGAATGGCCGGTACACTGCGGAACATCCCCCGGAATGCTTTTTGAAAAGCCGTTTTTATTTTCTGAACATCAGTGACTTTCATACTTATAAGTATCCGCACATTTTATCCCCCTGTGAAGGGGCTGAACTCAGAAGGCACTCCATAAGAGGAGATACCCAGCGGCTCAGAATACCATAAGACAAAGCATTCGGCACCAAACTGTGCTATACTATAAAGTGAGGCTGATTATGAGAAAAATGCACGGCATTTTTGTTCACAGCCTTGCACTGACCTTCATGTATGGCTGTGTTCTTTTGACTGCAGTAAATCTGCACGTATATTCGGAAACCACTGTGACAATGAAAGAAAAACATCTGATCACATACGGCACCTGGACGGCAGCCGGAACCGCACTCGCTTTATCCACCTATCTGTTCATTGACGAAATATGGTTTCCATCCGATGAACCCTACAGCACTCTTTTCATTCCAGGATCGGAGACATGGAAAGAAATAGCAGTTGCAGTTCCATCCATCATTGTCTTCACCGCAGCATCAGCCTGGGCGATGAATACCTGCCTGAAGCTCTATACAAAGTGGCAGATCAAAAAACCATGGTCCCCTCTCGTCGGCATAGCATGCGGTATAGCAGCAGGCGCCGTCATCGGAGCCGCAGGCTTAACCACTACCATCTGCACGGGTGATGCACTAAACGTTATCGATACAGGCACAATGCCGAATCTTCTCGCCGGTTTCGGCATGAGCATCCTCGCCGGCGGATTCTGGGGCGGCCTTTTCGGAATCGTTCCAGGACTTGTAATCGGTCCCGGAATCAGCTTTTACATGGATTATTGACCTTAGAACTCCAGGCGGCTGAAAGGACTGATAATGCCCCGTTTGTTCTTGACCGCAACATGGGTATAAATCATCGTTGTGTTCAAGTTGGAATGCCCCAGCAATTCCTGGACCGTGCGAACATCATATCCCGCTTCAATCAGATGGGTCGCAAAACTATGCCGCAGAGAGTGAACAGTCGCCTGTTTGGTGATTCCCATTTTCCGAACCGCATCATGAACCTTCTTCTGCAGGGATGTCGGATACAGATGAAACCGGTATGGCTTATTCGATCTCGGATCAAGACTCAACCTTGGCGAAGGGAAGACCCAGAACCACGACCAGTCACGACTCGCTCCCGGATACTTTCTCTCGAAGGCCTTCGGCAACGGAACCCCGGGCCGATTCAATCGACGGTCTTCCCTGTACACTACCTTTACATCCTCCAGATGTCTCTGCACAGGATCATGAAGTTCCCGCGGGAAAAGTGTCGTGCGGTCCTTATCTCCCTTCCCGCCCCGAATGAGCAGCTGTTCATTCTCGCAATCCATATCCCGCACTCTCAGCGACAGGCATTCATTCAGCCTCAATCCGCCCCCATAAATCAACATCGCCATCAGACGGTACGGCTGAGGAAGAAGCTGAATAAGCCGCTGCACTTCATTCTGATTCAGCACGACCGGAAGCCTCTTCGGCTTTCTCGATCTTATAGTCTCAGCAAGACCATCCACCGGCTCATTCAACACATGCTTAAATAAAAACAGAAGCGCATTAAA
>JBNGED010000353.1:0-3324 GCA_049975605.1 Sediminispirochaetaceae bacterium
GTTCTATAATCCACCTACATGAAGAAATACATATTCGTGACCGGCGGAGTGTGCTCCAGCCTGGGCAAGGGTATTGCCGCCACCTCGATCGGCAATTTGTTGGAGAGCAGGGGTCTGAAGATCAGGATGGTGAAGATCGATCCCTATATCAACGTCGACGCCGGGACGATGAGCCCATATCAGCACGGAGAGGTCTACGTCACCGACGACGGTGCGGAGACCGACCTCGATCTGGGCAATTACGCCCGCTTTACGAACGCTCCTCTCAGCAGGGTCAATTCGATTACAACCGGACAGGTGTATCAGGAAGTGATCAAGAGGGAGCGTGAAGGCCGGTACCTCGGCAGGACCGTTCAGGTCATCCCGCACATCACAGATGAGATCAAACGGCGGATCTTCCTCGTCGGCCAGGAAGCGGAAGTTGATGTAACCATCATCGAGATCGGCGGGACCGTCGGCGATATCGAATCTTTTCCCTTCCTCGAAGCGGCGAGGCATCTGATCCAGGAACTCGGCAAGGAAAACGTCCTCTTCATTCACCTGACCCTCCTGCCGGAGGTCGCCGGCGGTGAACTCAAAACCAAACCGACTCAGCACTCGGTGAAGGAGCTGCGGGGCATCGGCATACAGCCCGATATCCTGGTCTGCCGCGCACCGTACATACTGGATCAGGATATCATCCGCAAGATATCCCTCTTCACCAATGTGGAAAAAAAGGCTGTCATCTCAGCATACGACGTCTCTTCGACGATCTACGAGATACCGCTCATCTTTCACGAACAGCTTCTCGATGAGATCGTCATCGAGAAGCTCAATCTGAAGTGTAAAAAGGCCGATCTTGCGAAGTGGAGCAAGATGGTGGATGTGATCAAGAGCGCCGGGAAAGAGGTCAGGATCGGAATCGTGGGGAAGTATACCGAACTCCACGATTCCTACAAGTCGATATACGAGGCGCTCACTCACGGCGGTATAGCCCATAATGCGAAGGTCGTTCTGGAGAAGATCGACTCGGAACAGTTCGAAAGCGGGACGGACCCGGCTGATGCGATGAAGAACATCGACGCGCTACTGATTCCCGGAGGCTTCGGACAGCGGGGCATCGAGGGGATGCTGATCGCCGCCCGATACGCCCGGGAAAAGGGCATCCCCGCCCTCGGTATCTGCCTCGGCATGCAGATTATGGTCATCGAATATGCCCGGAACGTACTGAATCTCTCCGACGCCGACAGCACGGAGTTCTCTCCTACCACCCCCAATCCCGTTATCAGCCTTCTCGAAGAACAGGTAGACGTCAAGCTCTATGGCGGTACCATGCGCCTCGGACGGAGTGAGACGATACTGAAAGAGAACACAAATATCTACAGGTGCTACGGCCGGAATGTAATCTACGAGCGCCACCGGCACCGTTATGAAGTCTCCAATTCTTATCGTCAACAGCTGGACGAAGCCGGCCTGGTCCTGAGCGGCCTCTCGCCGGAAGGGGCACTGGTGGAGTCGGTGGAGTGGACCAATCATCCCTGGGGTGTCGGAGTGCAGTTCCATCCGGAATTCACTTCCACTCCGATACATCCTCATCCCCTGTTTGCCGGCTTTATTCAGGCCGGGCTGGAGTTTTCCGGAAGGTATGAAAATTAGTAGGCGGTTCGGAATATCATCTATCCGGCTCCTGATATTCACATGGCTGCTGTTCGCCGGGTGCAGCTTCGACTACGAGCAGGCGGAGATTGCCGGAACCCTTTCCGAAGGGGTGCCGAACACTATCGTACGCAGTTACACCTACGTGGATATTCGGCCGGAACAGACCTCCTTTCAGATCTATTCGGCGGAAGCCAGGATGTATCACAAAGAACACCGCACTACCCTTGACTCGGTCTTTTTCCAGGAGATCGACCAGGATGGAAAGGTGGTCACCGAAGGGGAAGCCGACTCCGCGGTAATCGACACTCAGACCGACAATGTAGAAATAAACGGTTCCATACACTTCGCCAGCACGCTGTATGACATGATCATAGAGACGGATTACCTGTACTGGAACAATGAGACCCGTACTCTCGAAGGGAAACCCGACGGGGAAGTGTATATCGAAAAAGACGACGGGACTATTATTCGCGGGAAGGGGTTCTCCGTGAACTCCCCGAGTAGAAAAATAGAATTCAGCTCTGAGGTGGAAGGCACCTATGTCTATTCTGAAGAAGAAAAACAAGAAGAATAGGAGATCCATCGCGGGGGCCGCCGTCCCGGTGTTCCTTCTGGCAATATCGGCGGCTGTTATTCTGCCGGACAAAGCCTGGAGTCAGGAGGAACCGAGCACTTTCAAATTTTCCGGGGACAGCACTTCCATTTCCTTCAGTGAGGACGATCGCCGCACCATACTCACAGGCAACGCCCGTATCCGTTCCGAGGACCTTCTCATTCTGGCCGACAAAATCGAACTCTCCGGCGAAGACTTTCGCTACGCCCGCGGCCGCGGGAATGTCCAGGTCGAAAACAGCTCCCAGAAGATTACACTCACCACCGAATCCCTCTTCTATGACCGTGAGCGGGAATTCGTCCGCATCCGGGACTATGCTGAAATGGTGGACCTGAAAAACGAGATCATCGTGAAGTGCGGATATCTGGAATACTTCAGCGAGAGTGAGCTGGCGATATTTCAGATCGGGGTGCGCATCCTGAAGGCGTCCGAAGACGGTCAGATGGTGTGCCGTTCGGACTTCGCCCGGTACGACCGTAATGCCGACAGCCTTCAGTTGTCCGGCGATCCGGTGGTATACTGGAAAGGCGACCGCTACAGCGCGGTGAGCATCACCATCAACCTGGAGACAGATGAAATTTCCCTGGAAGGGGATGTGGAAGGAGAATTTACCGCTGACAATGAACAGGAAGAATGAGAAGGCCACACTGAGGGTCGAAGGACTGCAGAAGCGTTTCGGGAAAAAGTGGGCGGTAAAAGACGTCGGCTTCTCCATGTACTCCGGCGAAGTGGTTGGGCTGCTCGGTCCCAACGGTGCGGGAAAGACGACCGTTTTCTACATGATCGTCGGATTCATCAAGGCCACTTCGGGTCAAATTTTTCTCGATGATGAAAATATCACCCACCAGCCCATGTACCGGCGGGCTCTGAGAGGAATCTCCTACCTTCCGCAGGAGCCGTCCGTATTCCGCAAGCTCAGCGTCGAAGACAATATCTGGGCCATACTCGAGACGAGAAAGGACCTCACCTACGAACAGAAAAGGGACCGCCTCGAGGAACTCCTGGAGGAGTTCAACATAAGTTCCATCCGCAAGCAGCTTGCCTATCCGCTCTCGGGGGGCGAACGTCGCAGG
>JBNGED010000354.1:0-3307 GCA_049975605.1 Sediminispirochaetaceae bacterium
GTCATGTATTCCACCGGTGCGGGCCAGGTTGCCGCCGACGGGATCGGGAGGAACAGCACCTTTACCGCTGCCCTTCTTGATCACATGACTGCAGACGGCATCGAAGTGAATGAGATGGTGCGGAGGGTCATGCGGGATGTTGCAACAAACACGGACGGCATTCAGGTCCCCGCTTTTTACAGCAACTACTTCGGTACCTTCCGGTTCGTCGGTTCCGGGGGTCCGGGCCCTGTCGCCCCGGCGGAGACACCGGCGGTAAAAACTGTGCAGGTGCTGAAACCTGCCGCCGCCGTCCTCTCGCCTCTCTTGATCGAGGGGGTTTGGAAAGGCCGCCGGCAGACCGGCTGGTCCTTCGATAATACGGAATACCGGATCAGTCCGTGGTGGGGCGACAGCGAGGTCCTCAGTGCCGCCGCAGACGTCTCATCCATGCCGGAAGATCTGGCCGCAGCGTTCCGGGAATACGAAGTCCGCCATCCGAAGCTCAAGCGCAACAGCATGCTCGGCTTCATTCTCGGCATGGGCGGCTTCGCTGTGGGTATGGCAGTCTCAGATTCTGATGCAGAGGATCAGGAACAGATGGCGGCCCTCGCGGCCGGGAGCCTCGCCGTATCCCTCGGCTTCAGCACCTGGGGCTTTATCGCCTCGATCAAGGTGCAAAAAGAACACAACGAACTGATCCAGCGATACAATCAGTGGGCGGCGACGCAGGCGCCTTAGAAGCTTAGAAGCACCTGCCCTCGTGTTCCTTGCGGCAATCAGGTTCGTTGCACTGGTAGCAGATCTCGTTGTCCAGGGGGGCGCCGTCGAAGTAGGCCTTGAGGTTCTCCAGAGTGGTGGCGGCAATGTTGGTGAGGGCTTCCCTGGTGAAGAAGGCCTGGTGGCTGGTGACCAGGACGTTGGGGAAAGTGAGGAGCCGGGCCAGTTTGTCGTCCTCGATGGTTTCGTTCGAGAGGTCTTCGAAAAAATAGTCCCCCTCCTCCTCATACACATCCAGGCCTGCGCTTCCGACCCTTTGCTGCCGCAAGGCGTCGAGGAGGGCGCCGGTGTCTACCAGCTGTCCCCGGCTGGTGTTTATTATCATTACGTCGTCTTTCATTTTCCCAATAGAGTCGGCGTTGATGAGGTGATGGGTCTCCGGGGTGAGAGGGCAGTGAAGGGAGATGATGTCGGACTGCCGGTAGATGTCGTCCAGGCTGACGTAGGTGAAGCCGTACTCCGCGGCGGCGCTCTCCTTCGGACGGGCATCGTAGGCGATCACCCGCATTCCGAACCCCCGCAGGATATTAACCAGGCTGAGACCGATCCGGCCGGTACCGATGATGCCGGCGGTCTTCCCGTTCATGTCGAAGCCGATGAAGCCGTTGATGGAAAAATTGTTGTCCCTGGTGCGGTAGTATGCCCGGTGGGTCTTGCGGTTGAGGGAGAGCATCAGGGCGGCGGCGTGTTCGGCTACCGAGTAGGGGGAGTAGGCGGGGACCCGGGTCATGTGCTCCCGTACCGGTCCCACAGCTTATTGAGAGTGAGCTCCAGCCGGGGGCCGAGCTCCGGATTCTCCCCGGTGGTGACGTCGTCGGCGTTCGGGAAGACGGCATAGGGTACTTTCACATCCCGGATATGAAAGTGCTCAGGGTCGGTGCTCGTGAGGTCCCTCCAGTCGCTTTCGCCGTAGAGTCTTGTCAGCTTTTCGTCGGAGAGGCCGTGTTCCAGGATACTGTAGGGCTTGTCGGGGTTGAAACGGCGGCGGTTCTTGCGCAGGGATTCTTCGAAGGGTACATCGATGTAGAGAACGGCTCCGCGCTTCAACAGGTCATCGGAAAAATAGGTGAAGGCCTCCTTGAATCCGCCATGTTCGTATCCGCGGGCGAATTCGATGACGGCAGTGTAACCGGCGCCGAGACCGGGTACTTCTCCTGCGAGCTTCCAGTAATCGAGCTCGAGTCTCTGGATAAGGAGGTGCCACAGGAAGGGGTCCGAGAAGTATCCCTCCGCATCTGTGTGCAGGCGGGGACGTCCGGCCCGGCTGAGGATGTCGTCCTCCTCGAACCAGCTCCAGATCATGGGAAAATCATCGATCTCGCTGAACTCCCCGATGTGAAAACGCCGGGCGCGTACTTCCGCGGAAGTGCGCTTGAGATAATCAATGATCTCGCTCTTGCCGGCGGCGGGCCGCCCGATCAGGAAAATGATGTCAAATACGTTTTTTTCGGCCATAGCATACCTCGCTTTTCGCACCGCTGAATTATTTAAAAAAAAGCCGCCCCGGAAACAACATGTTCCAGGGGCGGCCGCAATCACACTATAAAACAGAATGGAGGAATACTCAACCGCCCATCATGGTAGGAACGATGGACAGCAGTACACCGGCGGCAATGGCCGATCCGATGACTCCGGCTACGTTCGGGCCCATGGCGTGCATGAGCAGGTAGTTATGCGGATTAGCTTCCTTGCCGACCTTGCTCGCCACGCGGGCGGCCATCGGAACGGCGGAGACTCCCGCAGCGCCGATCAATGGATTGATCGGGTGATGGGGTGAGAGTTTGTTCATCAGCTTTGCCAGCAGGAGACCTGTTGCGGTACCGACGGCGAATGCCGCCAGGCCAAGCACCAGGATGCCGAGGGTCTCAAGATTGAGGAATTTGTCCGACTGCAGCTTCGAACCGACGGTGAGCCCCAGGAAGATGGTGACGATATTCATCAGCTCATTCTGTGCGGCCCCCGACAGCCGGTCCACGACTCCGGCTTCCTTGATCAGGTTGCCGAACATCAGCATACCGACCAGCGGTGTTGCTGACGGCAGCAGGACGATACATACTCCGAGTACCGCCAGCGGGAAGATAATCTTCTCGGTCTTGGTGACATGCCGGAGCTGCTCCATCTTGATCTTGCGTTCGTTCTCGGTGGTGAAAAGACGCATGATCGGCGGCTGTATGATCGGAACCAGGGCCATATAGGAGTAGGCGGCCACCGCGATCGCCCCGAGGAGACGGGGAGAGAGCTGGCTGGCCACGAAGATCGATGTCGGGCCGTCGGCCCCGCCGATAATACCGATGGAAGCCGCGTCGGCGAGGGTGAATTCAAAGCCCGGCAGTCTCGACAGCGCCAGGGCGCCGAGCAGAGTGGTAAAAATACCGAACTGGGCGGCGGCACCGAGGAGGGCTGTCTTCGGATTGGCAAGCAGAGGACCGAAGTCGGTCATTGCCCCGACTCCCATGAAGATCAGCAGCGGGAAAATACCGGTGTCGATACCGACGGCGTAGATCATGCCGATAAAACCCTGAGCGCCGGCAATGCCGGCTACCGGAAT
>JBNGED010000355.1:0-3307 GCA_049975605.1 Sediminispirochaetaceae bacterium
TGGGTCTGGTTTACGGATGCCGTAGTCGGCTGAGGCCATGACGAAGTCGAAGTACTGCAGCAGTCCCATCCGCTCCAGCTCCCGCTGCAGGACGAAACCGCGGTAGGTGGTGTTGCTGATGACGGCCATGCGAATTCCCCTGGCGGCGCAGGCAGCAAGGGCGGCCTCCAGACCGGGGGCCGGGGCAAGCTCCAGGGATGCCTTCCAGTACTCCCGCTCGAGGCGGTCCTCGTCGATGGTGAATTCGATGCCGAAGCGGCCGTACAGCAGCCGGTGGAAGTCGAGCTGCCGGTACTCGAGATTGTGACGGGCGCAGAGGGATTCAAAGCGGTCGTCCAGTTCCTCCCCGTACTCGGCCAGCCGGCCGATGAGCTCATCCCTGCCGGGTCCGTCGGCCGGGACAGCCTTAGCGAACTCGAGGACCGCCGAGAGGCCTCTTTTTCTGTCCCGGGAGAGAATGTCAACGATGGTATCGCCCAGGTCGATCAGGACCGCCCGGGGAAGCGAATCAGCAGCGTGCACGTTCATGCGGTACTCCTCGCGGTAGTGTGCCCCATTCGAGGGGTTTGGGCAAGGCCGGCGCCAGGATTAGCCGGCGCCAGGCCATCCAGCCGGCCGGCGATTCAAAGCCCTTAACTCTTTGCGCAATACCAGTTATACTGAGATATACTTTTTTGACACGGGAGAAGACACGGATGTATGTAGTCGGATTCAACGGCAGCGCGAGACGCGACGGTAACACTGCTTTTTTCATCGAGAAGACCTTCGAACCCCTGAGGGCGGCCGGGATCGAGTGCGAGCTGGTGCAGCTGGCCGGCGAGGTGGTGCGGGGCTGCACGGCCTGCGGGTACTGCCGGGAAGAGGGCAACGACCGCTGCGTTGAAGCAAACGACATCATCAACGACTGTATCGACAAAATGGAGCGGGCGGATGCGATTATCATCGGTTCTCCGGTCTATTTTGCCGATGTGACCGCCGAGACCAAGGCCCTGATCGACCGGGCGGGCTATGTCACGCGGGGTAACGACACCTCCCTGAGCCGGAAGGTGGGCGCCGGGATCGCGGTGGCTCGCCGGGCGGGAACGATGCACGCTCTGGACACTATCAACCATTTTTTCCTGATCAACGACATGATAGTGGTGGGCTCCAGCTACTGGAACCTCGGCCTGGCCAAAGCGGTCGGCGATGCGGCCAAAGACGCCGAAGGGATCAAGACCATGCATCGGCTGGGGGAAAACATCGCCTGGCTCCTCGAAAAGCTCCAAAAGCAGGAATAATTCGTTGATAGCCGTTCCGAAGAGGGTTACATTCATACCGTGAGCGACCTGGACAAGCAGATCGCCGGGGACTGGTACGAGATACGCAGCGCCCTGGACGATCCGGATACACTGATAGACCGTCTCGAGATAAGCCCCGAAGAGTTCACAGGCGGCGCGAAGCAGCTCCGCTTCGCCGTCGACCAGGGGATCGTCGAATACAAACGCAGCCTGATCCACACCATGATGGCGCCGCTCAAGTCCCTCAAATGGGACAGCAAGGCGATAACGAACCTCGACGGAGAGGTCCGCCTGGCGGTTATGACCATTCTCACCCCCGCGGTTCAGCGGCTTTTCGCGATGAAAAAACTGCGGCTCTACTCGGCGCGGGGAGAGGAGATCGAAGAACAACCCCGGGCATCCGTGGAGGCCAAAGAGAACGTGCCGGACATCAAGACCATCGTAGCGGAAGTGAAGGAGATGGTCCGCCGGAAGCCCGATCTGCGCACCAATTCGGAAGTCAAGCGGATCATGGCCCAGCTGAAGTATTACAATACGGAGCTGGAAAAAATGCGCAGCCTCGAACCGAATATCCCTCCCGAGAAAAAGGAAGGCTTCAGGAAGAATTTCCAGGCCACCTTCCATGAGATCGTGGAGAAGATCCGCGGCGCCTACCAGTCCCTTATCGACGAGGAGTTCAAGGAGAACCGGCCGCCGGAGAGCCAGCCGCTGCTGAAGCGGTACGATTTTTCAGGGTTCGACAACCTGTTCCGGGAACAGGTCAGACACGCCGCCCGGATCTACTCGACCATAGAGTTCGCCAGGAAGGAACGCTTCCAGATGCGGGAGATACTGGTCGAACTCGCAGCGGGGGAGTCATACTACATCGGTCTGTTCAGTCGGGAACTCGAAATGTATAAAAAACTGGCCCCCTTCGGGGATGACAATGTAAAAATCAGCAAGGCCTTCGCCGAACAGGCGGGGCGGTACTTCGACCGCTACGCCGAGTGGGTGCGGCCCCTGAAGGGATAGATCCGGCGGCTCCGCCGCACCTCCCGCCTGCCGGTATTTGCCCGATCGCGAACCGGATCACAGAATATCGGTCCGACCTCTCTCCTTCAATTCATTTACCACCTGTTTGACCTGCTGTCCGGCCCCCTTTTTCGCCACGAGGACGGCGCCGTTTTTAACCACCACCATCAGCTCGTCCACTCCGCAGAGAGCGACGGGAAGGTCCGAATAGATGAAGTTGTCTCCGGACTCCACGGCGATTACCTCTTCGCCGCCTCCGTTTACGTTCGGGGGCCCGGCCGCCGCGGAATGTTTGACTCCGGATTGTTTTTCCCCGTAGAGGGCGGCCATCTCCTCCCAGCTGCCCACGTCGTTCCAGTCGAAGGTGGCACGAACCATGGCGGAGCGGGTGCTTTTTTCCATGACCGCGTAGTCGATGGAATCCTTCGGGCTCTTCCGGTAGATCCCTTCGACTTCGAACCCCTCCATCACTACCTCCACGGCGCCGGAACGCCGGGAGACTCCGGAGGCGCCGATTCCTTCGAAGAGCCTGCCGATCTCCGGCGAGTGGGCGGTCAGCTCCTCGAGATACCTGCCGACCTGGAAGGCGAACATGCCCGAGTTCCAGAAGTAGTTACCCTGGTCGAGGAAGCTGCGGGCGGTCTCTTCATCCGGCTTTTCCCGGAAGGACGCGACCATGAAGCCGTATTCGTTCTCCTCGCCGCTTTCGATGTAGCCGTAGCCGGTCTCCGGACGCGTCGGCGGGATCCCGAATGTCACCAGGTTCCCCTGACGGGCCAGGGCGTCGGCGTTCTCCATGTCCGCGGCGAAGCGTTCGATCGGCGTGATCAGGTGGTCGGCGGTCAGGACCGCGGCGGTCTCCTCGTCCTCGAAGGATTCGTGGGCCATCACGTGGCACCAGTGACAGGCGGAGTAGCCGATGCTGAGGAAGATCGGCTTGTCCTCGGCGCGCGCCGTCTGCAGCGCCTCCTCGCCCCACGGATACCAGTCTACCGGGTTGTCTGCGTGCTGTATCAGGT
>JBNGED010000356.1:0-3306 GCA_049975605.1 Sediminispirochaetaceae bacterium
ACCCGCTGCGGCAGCTTCGAGATGATTACGCCGAAGCTTCTGATCTACACCATGCCCTTCCTGTTCGAGACAATCGAGGGACTGCACAGCATCACCCGCGGTCCTGTTGGAGAGAAGATTGCTGAATCCGCCGAGGAGAATGGTTACAAGGTACTTGCAACCGGCGACGCCGGCTACTTCAGACAGATCACCAACAACGTCAAACCGATCACCAGCCCTGCCGACATGAAGGGGCTCAAGCTCAGAACTCCGCCGATCGAAAGCATCATCAAGACAATGGAAGCCCTCGGCGCCAATCCCGTCTCCATCCCCTACGCCGAAGTCTACATGGCGCTGAAGACCGGTGTCGCCGACGGCCAGGAGAATCCCTTTATCAACATCGAGGCGATGAAGTTCAACGAGGTCCAGAAATATCTGACCATCGTAAAATACCAGTGGCATCCCGATCCCTTCGTTGTGAATCTCGAATGGTACAACAAACTCAGTCCTGAATATCAGAAGATCATCAGCGATGCAGCCTGGGAAGCAATGGAGTATAATGACAGCCTGATGAAGGAAGCCGATGAGGTCGCTTTCGGCAAGATCAAGGACAGCTTTACCGAGATCGTTGAACTGACGCCGGAACAGCGGCAGGTCTTCATTGACGCGGTACAGCCGGTGTACGATTACTATATCGAGAAGGGGCTGTTCACGATGGACGAGATCGAAGAGATTCGCGCTGCCGCGAACAGTAAATAGACCAAAAAGACTTGTACAGGAGGAATAGACTATGAACAGGCTGTTTGAGAAAATGGACAGAGGGCTGATTTTGTTCTGTATGTTTCTTACAGGGATACTCGCCCTCACCATTATCTTCACAGTTTTTCTTCGGTACGTGTTCGGAATAACCTTTGTGTGGGCGGAAGAAGTAATTACATATTTGTTTATCGGTACGACCTTTTTCGGAGCTGCTCTCGTCACGAAGGAGAATGAACATATCTCGATTCCGGCGCTGCTCGAAGCACTCCCGCGCACTCCGCGGAAGGTACTCTCCGTCTTCGGACTGATTGTATCTATAATCGTAGTTCTATTCCTCCTTTCTAAAAGTCTGATCTGGATTGAAAAAGCAGGCAAACTGGTAACGCCTGGTCTCAGGGTTCCCGAACGAATCTTCTATTACATGGTTCCCATCAGCTGCGTGCTCATGATTTTTTACAGTCTGCGGCAAATCTTTGCCGTCATTCGCAACTCTCAGGATACGGAGAAGGAATAATGGAAGTATCTATACTGATCGTATCGTTTTTCATCCTCGTCGTACTCGGTGTGCCGATCTGTTTCTCCCTGGGTGCTTCCGGGATTCTTTATCTGTTGCTCAGCAATCCTGACTTCCTCATAGCGCTGCCGCAGAGGGTATGGGCGGGGACCAACAGCTTCGTGCTGATAGCCCTGCCCATGTTCGTTCTGGCAGGTGAGCTGATGAACGTGGGCGGGATAACCCAGCGGATCATCCGCTTCTGCCTCTACCTGGTCCGCCCGTTCCGGGGAGGCCTGGGAGAAGTGAATGTCGTCGCCAGTATGATATTCGGAGGCATTTCCGGCTCATCCGTGGCCGACACCTCCGCTATCGGGACAGTCCTGATTCCGAATATGGAAAAAGCGGGCTACAGCAAGGGCTTCGCCGTCGGTGTTACGGTGGCTTCTTCTACAATGGGTATGATCATCCCGCCGAGCATACCGATGCTGATCTATGCGATGGTGTCGGAAGTTTCGATAGGGGCCCTTTTCCTCGCCGGGCTGATTCCCGGAATTCTCGTGGGGCTGTCCCAGATCGCCATGGTCTACATCATTTCGCGCCGCAAGGGATTCCACCCGACCTACGGTAAATTCGACCGCGCGGATTTTCTCAAGACAAGCAAAGACGGGTTTCTCGCCATGGTGATGCCCCTCGTCATCGTAATTTCGGTGTCATTCGGAATAGCCACCGCGAGCGAGTCCGCCGGCGTGGCGGTCCTCTACGCTTCCATCCTCGGCTTTCTCGTATACAGGGAGCTCAAAGCCAAAGACATTCCGCCGATCCTGAAAAAGACCATTATCACCTCGAGTTCCATCATGCTGATCGTGGGATTCTCGATGATCTTTACCTGGATTCTCGCCATGGAGCGTATACCCTATATCCTCGGCGAGTACATACTCGGATTGAATATGAGCACATTCTGGCTCCTGGTCCTGATCGACGTAGTGATTCTCCTTGTCGGCACCTTTATCGACGTGGGGCCGGCCATAATCCTGATCAGTCCCATTCTCATGCACGTGATGGAAGGACTCGGAATCAGTCCCCTTCACTTCGGAGCGATCCTGATCTGCGGACTGGCGGTCGGTCTGGTAACACCGCCGGTAGGCGCGTGTTTGAACGCCTGCACCAAGATCTGCGGAGTGCCTATCGTGAGAATTTTCCGCCATGCGCTTCCATTCATCATCTGTAATGTGATCGTGCTTCTCCTGGTCACCTTTATTCCGGCGCTCTCGCTCTGGCTGCCGAGTTTGATATAGGAGATTTTTATAGATAAGCTCTATTGACAGAAATCCGATAGATTATAATGATATTTGTAGCTTGAAGAGGGGTTCCATGAATAGGAAAAGGTTGAATCATGAATAATGGGTATCTTATAACAAGTTTGGATCGGGGAATCCGGATTGTCGAAGCACTCCTAGCGGAGGAAAAGGGGCTCACTCCCCTCGAGCTGGAAGAACGCTTCTCCATTCCGAAGACAACCATTTTCCGAATACTGTACACCCTCCAGAGCCAGGACTGGGTGCAGAAGCGCGGCGACCGCTATACGGCGGGTCACCGGTTCATCAAGGCAAGCATGCAGGCCCTCTCCGGCATGGAACTCAGAAGCATCTCCACCCCCTATCTCGAAAGACTCAGTAGAGAGACCGGTGAGACCTCGCATATCGGTGTATGGGCGGGCAAGCAGGTGATGCTGATCGGTGTCTGCGACGGCCCGAAACACATCCGCGTCGCCAATCGGGCCGGTTCACTGGCCCCCTCGTACAGCTCATCAGTCGGAAAGGTCCTCCTCGCCTATGACGTGGGAAGCGTGAACGTTCACGATTTTTTCCGGAATCTAGAGCTCAAACAGCACACCCCCAATACCCTGACCGATCTCGGAGAACTGGGCCGGGAGTTGGACAGAATAGTTGAACAGGGCTACGCCGTGGACGACCGGGAATATCATGACAATGTACGCTGCGTAGCTGCCCCGGTGCGTAACGGCTTCGGGAACGTCATTGCTGCCATCGGGGTGACCGCCACCACTCTGACAC
>JBNGED010000357.1:0-3305 GCA_049975605.1 Sediminispirochaetaceae bacterium
GGATGGCCCTTCATGGTGGGATTGTATCCCTCCAGGCTGCGACGCTTCTCCTGTTGACTGGCAAACTCTTCGGTCTGAACGTCTTTTGGAATATCGACGAGAACCGGACCGCGTCTTCCGGTGGATGCGAGATAAAAAGCCTCTTCTATGGTCGGCGCAATCTGGCTTGCATTCTGAACTAGGTAGTTGTGCTTGGTGATTGGAATGGTTATTCCGGTAATGTCCACCTCCTGAAAGGCGTCGTTCCCGATCATTCCCCGCGGGACCTGACCGGTCAGAGCAACCATCGGCGACGAATCCATATAGGCGGTGGCGATTCCCGTAACGAGATTCGTGGCCCCAGGACCGCTCGTAGCCATACAGACCCCCGTTTTCCCTGTGGCACGTGCATATCCGTCGGCCATGTGGGCCGCCCCCTGTTCGTGCCGCGACAGGATACACCGTATTTCGGATCTGCCCAGGGCTTCGTATATGGGAAGATTAGCTCCTCCCGGATAACCGAACAGCACCTCCGTACCTGCATTTTCAAGGGATTTGACGAGGGATTTTGATCCGATGGACTTCCCCTTTTTCATATGATCCTCCTTGTATGGCTGCGTGAGATCGGGAAGGCTGTTCAGCGGGCGGGAGAATAAAAAAAGGCCTGCCGCCGGATGGCGACAGGCCCTGTTTCTCTCTTCTGCAAGCCTATGCGCTTCTCCGGCGGTCTCATGGACCCGGGAGTAGTACTACTACGACGACAACCAGCAGGACAACGACAATCTTCGAGATGAGAGTGTTCAAGACGAGAATGTTCGAATCCAGTTTACAGTTGTACCGTGTATACATACTCCCTGTTCCTTTGAGTAGAAACTATATGTACTTAACGGCAGCTGGTCAACCGTTTTTGCGAAAAGAAGTGTCTTTTTTCGTAAAAAATTCTTATAGTGATCATATGGTTGGATTCGGTATAATTCTCCTGATCTTCTTTCTGGGTGAAACCATCCACTTCATCGGGATACCTCTGCCGGGCAGTGTAATCGGAATGCTTCTATTGACCGCCGGTCTGGCTTCGGGAGTCATTCGACGGAAATGGATCGCCGGTACAGCGGACTTCCTGCTCAGGAACCTGTCGTTCTTCTTTGTGCCCGCGGGAGTCGGTATAATGGCACACACTGAACTCTTCCAGACCTACTGGTTTGAAATCTGTTTTGCGGTTCTGTTCAGCTTTGTCCTTGTTCTTGGGAGTGTCGGCGTCTTCCGGCAGCTTCTGACAAGGAAAAAGGACGGCAGATGATGATTGAGACTCCTCTGTTCGCACTGATGATAACGCTGGTCGTCTACCTTGCCGCCTCGCGGCTCTATTCCGCGGTTCGTTCTTTTCTGCTGCATCCGGTGCTGGTGACCGTCGCAGTGCTTATCGGGATACTCACTCTTATAGGTATCGATTACGAGGTCTACTTCAGAGGCGCATGGCCTGTTCATTTCCTCCTCGGGCCGGCAGTGGTCGCGCTGGGAATGCCCCTGTACGATCAGCTCAGGCTTCTTCGCAAAGAAATGCCGGCCATTCTGGCTTCAACCGCATTCGGCAGCATCGTCGGAGTAGTCTCGGTAACGGTCCCCCTCGCGATGATGAAGGTCCCGCATGAAATAACGGCCTCTCTGGCTCCCAAATCTGTGACGACCCCGATCGCAATAGTCCTGTCCGAGGGAATGGGAGGAGTACCATCCCTGACTGCATCCGTAGTTGTTGTAACGGGCATCCTTGGAGCGGTACTCGGACCGGTTCTGCTGCGTACTTTCGGCATCGTGAGCGGGACATCCTTCGGTCTGGCAATGGGGGCTTCATCTCACGGGATCGGTACCGCCAGAGCGGTGGAGAAGGGGAGTCTGGAGGGAGCCGCTTCGGGGCTGGCACTCTGTCTGAACGGGCTGTTCACCTCGATCTGCGCCCCGCCCGTGGTGAATTTTATTGCGGAGCTGAGTGGATTCGGCGGATAATTTCAGCCAGCTCGATCAGGATCATCGCAGTGGCGCCCCAGATTTTCCCCGCGCTCGAAGCGAAATACGGGGCCTGAATGTGACGACCAGCGGAGCGGGACATGAAAAAACCGGTCTGCGGGGTGTCGAGTAATTCGTGAAGGTCTATCCAGCGGATCTCCTGGACCTCCTCGAAATCGGGTTCAAGTTCAAGCTCGCCCTTCGAGCAGCCGATGACCGGGCATACCGTGAAATTGCTTACCGGAATGAAGAGCGGTGTAATCTTCCCCAGCACATCTACACGGTCGCCGGACAGAGCGGTCTCTTCCAGGGCTTCCCTGAGCGCGGTATCGATCGGGTAGTCTTCAGGTTCCTCATACGCGCCCCCCGGTAGAGCTATCTGACCAGAGTGGGGCGCACCGTTATCCGCCCGTACAATGAGAGGGATGCGAATATGTTTACGGTGTTTGTGGAGCAGAATCAAAACGGCCGCCCTCCGGGCCCCTGTAGGAGTGGGATTGTAGTCCGGGGTAAATCTGCCGTCCGGTGCCATTTTGAACTGTGATGCGAAGCCCGGAAGCGTATCCTTCTCCAGGCATAGCCGCAGCTGCTGCACTAAATTCTCGTCAGTCATTATTCTCGTTACTCAATACCATCTGCAGTATATTACACTTCCGAAGACCATGCTATTTCAGACTCTCCCTTTGCTCTGAAAAATTTCAATCCCCAGGTAGTCACAACGCCTGCGGCCGCAAGGACCATGACGCTGAGTGCCAGGGCGCTGTCAAAAGAACCGGTTATGTCCGCCAGCCCCCCGCCGATAACCGGCCCGATGATTCCGGCCGCGCCGTAACCGAGGAAGTTCAGAGGATATAAAAGCGGAAAAGCTTCTACGCCGAAGTACCGTGAAACAGCAGAAGCGTAGATCACGAAGCATCCCCCGAATCCGAATCCGATGAGACCGATAAGGATCAGGATGCTCCATGCGGGGATATATAGAAAGAGGGCCGCGATACATGACCCTAATAAAATTAGAGAAGCGGGGATACTGGAGAATCCGAATCGGTCGAATATATGTCCCCAGGTAATCCGTCCAGCTGCATTCCCGGCTGCAAAGATGGAGACCGCGGCGACGGCTTCCCCTGCCGAGAGGCCGGATGCACGAACAATCGGCACGAGATTGCCTATCACCAGGAGACCAGCGAAGGTACCTGAGAAGAGTCCGGCCGTAATCAGCAGGAACTGCGGGCTTGTTATATCCTTTGCGAGATTAACATCAGCGGTCTTTTTTTGCCGTCCGTCCGACTCAGGTTCGAACATGCACTGGGCCGCAATGATCAGTACCG
>JBNGED010000358.1:0-3305 GCA_049975605.1 Sediminispirochaetaceae bacterium
GGCTTCATCATTCTCTCAGCGGGTTTCAGCGAGGAGAGTGAAGCGGGTGCGACCATAGAACACGAGATCGTCGAGATCATCGAGAAGAACGGCGGCAGTCTGATCGGCCCCAACTGCATCGGAGTACTCACGCCGACCTACAACGGGGTCTTCACCACGCCGATACCTAAGCTCGATCCGAAGGGCTGCGATTTTGTTTCGGGATCCGGGGCGACGGCCGTCTTTATCATGGAAGCCGGCATGCCCAAGGGTCTCACCTTTTCCCAGGTTTTTTCCGTGGGGAACAGCGCCCAGATCGGCGTCGAGGAAGTCCTGGAGTACCTGGACGAGAATTTCAATCCTGAGACGAGTTCGCGGGTGAAGCTCCTCTACATCGAGAGCATCAACAAGCCGCAGAAGCTGCTGCAGCACGCCCGCTCCCTCATCTCCAAGGGCTGCCGCATCGCGGCTGTCAAAGCCGGTTCATCCTCGGCCGGAAGCCGGGCCGCCAGCTCACATACCGGAGCGCTGGCCGGTTCCGACACCGCCGTGGATGCGCTCTTCCGCAAGGCGGGCATCGTCCGCTGCTACGGCAGAGAGGAGCTCACCACGGTGGCAGGGGTCTTCATGCATCCTCCGCTTCCCGGTAAACGGATCGCCGTTATAACCCACGCCGGCGGACCTGCGGTGATGCTGACGGACACCCTCAGTCACGGCGGACTGGAAGTGCCGCCCATCGAGGGACAGGCGGCCGAGGAGCTGAAGGGGAAGCTCTTCCCCGGAAGTTCAACCGCCAACCCCATCGACTTCCTGGCCACTGGTACGGCGGAACAGCTGGGGACCATCATCGACTACTGCGACCAGAAGTTCGACAACATCGACGCCATGGTGGTCATCTTCGGCAGCCCCGGACTCTTCGAGGTCTACGATGTGTACGACGTCCTGCATGAGAAGATGCGCAGCTGCTCCAAACCGATCTATCCGGTGCTTCCTTCGATCATCAACGTGAAAAATGAGATCGAGGCCTTCCTTGCCAAAGGGAACATCAACTTCCCCGACGAGGTCGAGCTCGGCCGGGCCCTCGCCCGGGTGCATCACACTTCGCCGGTTGACGCCGCTTCGCAGACAGACGGCTCAGCTGCGGCGGCCCCCGTAAAAATCGACACCGCCGCGAAGACAGACGCGGAGACAGACGCGGAGACAGACGCGGAGACCGCCCCCCCGCCAGCGTTCAAAGTCGACACCGCCGCCGTCCGCGGCGTCATCGACGGGGCGGAGAACGGATACAAAAGCCCCGAGGAAGTGCAACGGCTCCTGGACGCCGCGGGGATTCCCCGCGCCGGCGAACGGGTAGCCTCTAGCGCCGATGAAGCGGCGCAGGCCGCCGCGGAACTCGGATATCCGGTGGTCATGAAGGTCATCGGACCGGTCCACAAGTCGGATGTCGGCGGCGTCGTAATCGGTGTCGAGGATGAATCGACGGTCCGCCGGGAGTTCGACCGGATTATGAAGATAGAAGACGCAACCGGTGTTCTGCTGCAGCCGATGCTTTCCGGACTCGAACTGTTCGCCGGTGTCAAAGCCGAATCCGGTTTCGGTCACCTGATACTCTGCGGTCTGGGGGGAATTTTCGTCGAAGTGCTGAAGGACGTGCAGAGCGGTCTCGTACCTCTCGGCAAGAAGGAAGCTATATCGATGATTCAGTCCCTGCAGGGCTACAGGATGATAGCCGGTACCCGCGGCAAGGAAGGGGTGAACGAGGATCTGTTCGCCGAAGTCCTGACCCGGATATCCGCCCTGGTGCAGGCCGCGCCCGAGATCGCCGAGATGGACCTCAACCCCCTGCTGGGAACGCCTGACCATGTCACGGCGGTAGATGCCAGAATCAGAATCGAAAAAGGGAGCACATAATGGAAGGTAAAAAAAATACACCAATCAATGCCGAGGTGGTCAGCCGGAAGATCAAGGAGAGCGGACTGGCCGATATGGGTCAGGCCAGCATCCGTGAGATCGTACGTCTGGTCTTCGACATCGAAGCCGAGACCGGCGATAAATACATCCGCATGGAGATGGGAGTGCCGGGTCTGCCCTCACCCGAAATAGGGATCAATGCACAGATAGAGGCCCTGAAAAAGGGAGTCGCCTCGAAGTACGCCATGATCGACGGTCTGCCGGAGCTCAAGCAGGAGACGGCCCGGTTCGCAAAACTCTTCCTGGACATCGATGTCTCACCCGAGAGCTGTCTTCCCACCGTCGGCTCCATGCAGGGCGGCTTTGCCACCTTCCTGGTGGCCAACCGCAACAATCACAACCGGAAGGGGACCCTTTTCATCGATCCCGGATTCCCGGTTCAGAAGATGCAGTGCAAGGCCATAGGACACGAGTTCGAGACCTTCGACGTCTACCATCACCGCGGCCCCAAGCTCAGAGAGAAGCTTGAATCTTACCTGAAGACCGGTCTGATCTCCTCGATCATGTACTCCAATCCGAACAATCCCACCTGGATCTGTCTCACCGATGAAGAGCTCAGGATCATCGGGGATCTCTCGAAGCAGTACGATGTGACCATCATCGAGGACCTCGCCTATTTCGCCATGGACTTCAGGCACGACTATTCGCAGCCGGGTAAGGCGCCCTACCAGCCGACGGTCGCTCACTATACGGACAACTACGTGCTGATGCTCTCCACCTCCAAGGCCTTCAGCTACGCAGGGGAACGTCTCGGCATGCTGATCGTCTCGGACGCCCTCTTCAACAGGCGGTATCCCGATCTGCTGCGCTACTACACCTCCGACAAGTTCGGCCACGCTCTGATCTACGGCGCCCTGTACACGCTGACTTCGGGTACCGGACATTCGGCGCAGTACGCCGTGGCGGCGATGCTCAAGGCAGTCAACGACGGGCAGTACAATTTCGTCGAGGGGGTAAAGGAGTACGGTGAACGGGCCAGGATCATGAAGCGTCTCTTCATCGATAATGGTTTTCAGATTGTGTACGACAAGGATGAGGACAAGCCGATTGCAGACGGATTCTACTTCACCTTCTCGTATCCCGGATTTACCGGCGGTGAACTGGTGGAAGCACTGCTCTACTACGGCATTAGCGCCATAAGCCTGGAGATCACCGGCAGCGACCACTCGGAAGGCCTGCGGGCATGCGTGAGCCAGTTCCAATTGTCCGACGAGAAGGTCCTGGAGGAGAGACTCAGAAGGTTCCACGAGGATCATCCGGTGTAATTACACCGATCTTATACACACTTCTCTGCCCGGACTCATTGGTCCGGGCTTCTTTTTATTAAAAAAATCAGCCGGGCAGGCCCAGCGCCT
>JBNGED010000359.1:0-3279 GCA_049975605.1 Sediminispirochaetaceae bacterium
GTCCCCGTACCTTCTGAACGGGCTGCAGTGTCAAGGTAAGGCCCTCGCCCTGCAGGCTTTCAGCCACAGCTCCGGCAACTTCGGCTGTGGAACCATATCGGGTCGCAAATGTTACCAATACAGAAGCCGACATCACTGCCTCCTCAACATATCTTATTGTATGTTCTTTTGCCGGTTCCATGCAAGCGGGGGATCATCTGTTCAGAAAATTAATGCAGCCTATCGGGTCTTCTGTTTACTCATTTCATAATATACACATGCTGCATAAAAAAAGACTCCCAGACCGATCAGTATGACCTTTATCATCATTCCGGACTCCTTCTCAACGAAAGCATTCTGCGTAATGCTACACCGGCCGTATTACGAATAGGTTAAATCTTCGTTTATTGAATATGAGATTATGAAAAAAAAGAGCTGAAGGCGGAGCGTACACGCAGGCCGGTCGGCCCCATCACTTCCCCGGGTCGAGGGTTTCGAGGATCCCGTTGAAGTATCCGATATTCGCCTCGAGGACCGAGGAGAAGGCATTCAGGGTAAACATCTCGCACCATCCTTCTTCCCGTTCGAAGAAGTAATTCAGTGATGTGGTATACGCCCCGGTTGATTCACTGAAGACATTGTATTTGAAAAAGACGGTATTCTCATATTGCGTGATCTGCACGGTGAAAGCCGGAATAAAATCCTTCGAGGTATGGACCACCATCATACAGTAGAGCAAAGGTGAGTTCACCAGGGGATTCCTGAGATCGATGGTCTTCACTCGGATGGCCGCGTCGTGCTCCGTGACGATGGGCAGGAGGAAGAGCCCGTCCTGCTTCCGGACCCAGCGATCATCGAGACTGAACCTGAGGCTCTCTTCCTCGACGTGTACACCCGGTTCGCGCTCTTCGATCGAGATATCCGGACCTGGTCTGTGCCGTGGAAGGTATTTTATCTCTCTGAATCCTCCATCGGAGTCCGGTCCGGGGCGTCCCGCACGCATCAGTTGGACACCCCGTGAAGGGTCCGGTTCGAGCAGCTCGATCCGGTGCATCTGGAAGAGAGGCACCCAGTACTTGTAATGGACTGTCTGCTTGTAGTCGACCTCATCTCTGGTGTACGTCTGGGTAAACGATGAATCGTTGGGGTACCGCGATGTATCGATCCGGTCCTCCAGGTTGATCAGCGTCATGAAGACCCTGGTAATCTTCTCGATATCCGAGATATCGAACTCCCCTTCCACCGCAGTGAAGTTCTCCACCCGGATGTTCCGGTCCTCATCATAATAATAGTCGGCCGTGATCAGGTGCTCCTCCCCGGTATCGTAGTTGAAGTAGTGGAGAAGGTAGGTATCGCCGCCTATATACTGGATGCCGTGGAGCACGTTGTGTTCATACCGGTTGTCCACATACACGACGTAGTCGTGCTTCATCCGGGAAAAAATATGGTTGTCGAAAAAATCTTCCGCTCCGGCCTGGAATGCAATCAGGAGGAGGCAGGTCCATGTCAGTACTTTCTTCACAGTGTGATCCTTCGCATTGATCCGGCGCCTGGCTGCTGGACCCGGCGCCGGCCGGTATCGCTGGTCAACTGCGGCTGCTGCCGGACCAGCCGTTGCCGGGCCGACCGATGTCAGACCGGCCGCCGTCCCGCAGTCTATCAGGCCCGGGTGAATCTCTTCAGGCTGCGGACCAGATCTCCCGACGGAAAGGGCCTGCCGTGTGCCGGGTAGATCATCCGGGCGCCGTGGTCCAGAATTTTTTCCCAGCTTCGAAAAACCGCCTGCCGGTCCTCTACATAGATGGGCCGATAGTGGATCCGGCAGAAGTTGAGAAAATTCATGGCCGCGTCGCCGACGAAGGCTTCGCCCCCGTCGAGTATGACCGAGATCGAGTCCCCGCAGTGTCCCGGGGTCGTGATGATACGGCCGCTCAATCCCGTCTCGTCAGGGATCTCCCTGTCAGCTTCGATGATGACTGTTCTTCCATCGGCGGCATTGACAGACAGCGGCGGATAACGGAACCCCCCGTGGAAGATGCTGAAGAGGCCGAACACCGCGCGGATACACCCGTTCACCGGCTCCATCGTCTCGAGGGATTCCCCCCGGGCGAGGGGCTCCACAGCGTCCGCATGAACGATCAGCCGGCACCCCGTCTCTTCAATGAGGCGGGCGGCGAAGCCGGCATGATCGTCATGATGGTGGGTCAGCAGCAGCCAGCGGATCTCTTCCGGGTCGATCGACAGCTGCGTCAGGGCCCGGCGGAATTTCGGATAGTCCTTCTCGTAGCCGGTGTCTATTAAAAGATAGCCTTCCCCGGCCGGGAGGAGATAGCAGGTGGTGATGCCGAGATTGACGGGGTGGAATGTTTTCATGTGTTTCATAGAGCTTTCGATTATGGACTCTACCACATTTGTACGAATTGTCAATTTATTTATATTCTTGTATAAAAAAAGCCGCCCAGGGCCGGACTTGCGATCCTTCCCGTTTCACGCTTATAATTCACTCACTATGATCGTCAAAACCTACGCCTACCCGCGGGCGGCGCTGATCGGGAATCCCTCCGACGGATACTACGGGAAAACGATGGCCTTCACCTTCTCCAATTTCCAGGCCGACATTACCCTCTATCCCAGCGAGGAACTGGAGATCCTGCCTTCACGGCGGGACCGGACCAGGTTCTCCGGCCCGGAGGAACTCATGGCGGAGATAAAGGCCTTCGGGTACTACGGAGGGATACGGATCATCAAGGCCGCCCTCAAGCGGTTCTTCGACTACTGCCGGGAGGCGGGCTGTGATGTAGATAACGGCGGCGGACAAAAAAACAGCAAGCCCAATTTCACCATCCGTTACCACACCTCCATCCCGCCCCACCTGGGCCTCGCCGGATCCAGCGCCATCATTACCGCCTGCATGCGGGCCCTGATGGTCTATTTTTCCGTGAAGATCGCCCCCGAACACCTGGCCAACCTGGTGCTCTCGGTGGAACGGGACGAACTCGGCATCGGCGCCGGTCTCCAGGACCGGGTCGCCCAGGCCTATCAGGCCCTCGTCTACATGGACTTCGACCGGGAGCACATGGAGTCAAAGGGCTGCGGGAAGTACGAAGTGCTGCGCGGCTTCCGGCTGCCGCCCCTCTACATCGCCTACCGGAACGATCTCGCCGAAGGGTCGGAAGTGACCCACAACAATCTGCGCTACCGCTGGGAACAGGGTGATCCGGAGGTCCATGCCGCAATGGAGGAGTGGGGCCGGCTCACCCAGCAGTTCCGCCGGGCTGTCGAGACCGGCGACTTCAGGGC
>JBNGED010000360.1:0-3278 GCA_049975605.1 Sediminispirochaetaceae bacterium
TCATTGCACTAGGCACCCATTTGTTAATTCCTGAATGGACTTTTTTAATAGAGAAAAGCCCGGGGGAACTCAATTCCCCCGGACTTTGCATACTTGTTTTATTGTACGGGTCCCGTCGGAAAGCCAAGCAGGTCCTCGAGGTCCAGCTCGAGCTCTTCCATCGCATCGTCGGCGTCGAGATTCCCAAGGAGCACATCGTGTGCCTTGGAGAAGAAGAGCCGCGAAGTCTCGGCATAGTTCGGAGCCGTGGCGGTCGAGGGCCGCGCTACCGCATTGATAAATACGTCGTACAGGCTTCCGAAGATCGGAGTGGCTTCGAGAACGTCCTCATCCTGATAGAGGTCCATGATGGTCGGGTTGTAGCTACCCATGGTGGCCATCTCTTTCTGGGATTCGTAGGAACAGAGGAAGGCCAGCACATCGGCGGCTACTTCCGGATGCTCGCTGTACTTGCTGATGGCCAGCTGCCATCCGCCGAGGGTAGCGGCTCCGCCCTTGCGGCCCTTGGGGAGAGGAGCGGCGTCGAATTTGCCCTTGATGGGACTGTCATCGGCATTGCCGAGGGAGAAGGCGTAAGGCCAGTTCCTCATGAAGGCGGCGTTGCCGTTCTGCCATACGCGGCGGGCTTCCTCTTCCTTGAAGGCAGTCACGCCCTTGGGAGAGATATTATCGATCCATCCGGCGGCCATTTCAAGAGCTTCCACCGCGTTGTCGTTGTTGATGGTGATCTTCTTGTCGGAACTTACAATGGTTCCGCCGCCGTTGGAGTATACCCATTCGAGGGCATCACAGGTCAGACCTTCATAGGCATCACCCTGCCATACAAAACCCCAGAAGTCCTGGTTGCCGCCGGCCCTTTCGCCGGCCTGGATCTTCTGAGCCATCTCTTCCAGCTCCATCCAGGTCTCGGGAGGACCGTCGTAGCCGTATTTCTCCAGCAGGTCCGTGCGGTAATAGAGCAGACCGGCATCGGTGAACCACGGGAGTCCGACCAGATCGCCGTCCACGGTATTGTTTTTGATAATTGCGGGAAAGTGATCGGCGGCAGCTTCCTTGATCTCGGGAAACTGGTTCAGGTCGATCAGATGGGTGGCGATGTCGCCGGGCCAGATAACGTCGATGCGGTAGATGTCGAGCTCGCCGCTCTGAGCTTCCCAGAACTGCTTGTACTGTCCGAGCAGGTCGGTGGTACTTCTGGATGTATCATAGAGCTCTATCTTTACATTGGGATGCTCGGCCATGTATTTCTCGGCCTGCATCTTGTTGATGTCAAATGAAGCACCATTCGGGTCCGCCGCGAAGCGGATTACGATCTCTCCCTCTGCCTCTGCTTTCTCGGCAGCCTGTTCCTGCTGGGCGCCTGCGAAAACGAATCCAACTACTAATGTGAGTCCCAAAAGGACGAATAGTAGTTTTTTCATAAAAACACCTCCTGTTTTTTTACAGATGCTGATACATCTGCTTGTAAATACTTTTTTTGTGCACAGCTTCAAGCCGGCGGAGACACTGCACCCGCAGATTCCGCCGCCCTTTGTGCACACGGTTGCATTGATAGTTCAATTCTAATGCCCACTATAATCGGTGTCAAGAAAAAATTGCTTATTCTGTGAAAATAAAGTGAACCCGCACCGCCCCGCCGACGGGTAGACGAATGTTTTTCTTTATTATTCCGTCTCTTTCTGATATGATATCCGACAGGAATTAACAAAATGAAGATAGACGAGATTTGCAGCCTTTTATCCGCGGAGATACACAACGAAGTGCCGGACCCGGATTTCGAGATAGAACGGGCTTTCGCATCCGACCTGATGAGCGATGTCCTGACGCTGATGACCGATCATCTGCTGTTGATCACCGGACTGAACAACATTCAGACAATTAGGACGGCCGAGATGTCCGATATCGGCCACATCCTGATCGTTCGGGGCAAAAAGCCGAATCTGAAGATGATCGAACTCGCGGATGAGCTCGGTATCGTGCTTCTCTCCACCCGATTTTCGATGTTCAAGGCATCCGGAATCCTGTACACCGATGGTCTCGAAGCGGTATTTTGAGAGAGTAGTACCGTGCATTTCGAATTTCCGATAGAGGCGGGTGATTTTTCCAATGCTGGATCCGCGTCAAGTCAGATCAAGAAGAGACTCAAGCAGCTCAACATTCCCGGTGACGTGGTGAAGAAGGCGGTGGTTGCAATGTTCGAAGCGGAGGTGAATGTCGTGGGACACTCCTTCGGAGGGACCCTCACGGTTGACATCGACAGTGAAAAGATCAGGGTCGTGGTCGCCGACACCGGACCGGGAATACCCGATATCGATCTGGCCATGTCGGAGGGATACTCCACTGCCACCGAACAGATCCGAGAGATGGGCTTCGGGGCCGGGATGGGTCTTCCGAATATCAAAAAAAGCACCGACAAGCTCGAAATTCAGAGCGGGAAAGAGGGGACCAGGGTAGAGATGCTCATCTATCTCGATAAACATCCACAGGAGAACGGAGACTGATGCAGACCTATCCTTTTCATCACGCACTGACCGTGAAGGAAGATATCTGCTTCGGCTGCACCCGGTGCATGACGGTGTGTCCGACCGGGGCGATCCGGATCGTCCGCGGCAAGGCGAAGGTGGACCCCGCTAAATGCGTCGACTGCGGGAACTGCATGGAGGCCTGTCCGGTGAATGCCATCGTCGGCGAACAGGACGATTTCCAGAAGATATACCGCTATCAGTACCGCGTAGCCGTAGTTCCCTCCGTGATGATCGGACAGTTCAGCGACGATATCAGCGAACAGCTCATTTTCAGCACCCTCATCGAACTCGGGTTCACCCATGTATTCGAAGCGGAGTTCGGCTGCGACATTCTGCAGCGCATCAGCGGACGGTACGTAACGTATGCGGACCGGTATCCCGTGATCTCCTCCTTCTGCCCTGCTATCGTTCGGCTCGTGCAGGTACGCTTCCCATCCCTGGTGAAGCACCTCAACCTCATCAAGCCCCCACTGGATATCACCGCCCTCTACGCGCAGAAGCTGCTCTGCGACCAGGGGGCCGATCCCCGGCAGATCGGAATGTTCTACGTCACCCCCTGCGCCGCCAAGATAGCCGCCATCAAGAGTCCACAGGGTGAGCAGAGCAACCCCTTCACCGGCGTCATCAACATGAACTTTCTCTTCAACCTGGTGCACAAGTCCATAATTCAGCAGAAGAGCATGAAAAAACACACCGTGCCGCCCCGGCAGCATATTTCATCGGACTCGGTCCTCTGGAGTCTCACCATGGGCG
>JBNGED010000361.1:0-3271 GCA_049975605.1 Sediminispirochaetaceae bacterium
GTATGGATTGGCGGGAATGCTCATTCTGCTGTCTGCCGGGATTGTTGTCTATCTGCTCTGGCGTCTTGCCCGGAAGCTCCTTGCATCTTCAGAAGAGGTCAGCGGCCAGCTGACGCTGCGGGAGATCCTGCGGGACCTTTTTTCCCGGATAAAAAAATGTATAGCCAGGATATTTAAAATCGCCGCCCTGCTCCGCCGCAGCCTCGAGGCCCGCCGAAGTCACCCTGCCCGCCCCGGCAGCCCCGGAGCAGCGGAATTCCGCTCTCTCACTTCTTGGGGACGCAGATCCGGCATCCCCCGCCGGCTGGACGAGACCGCCGCCGAGTACTGCACGCGCATTGCGGCCCGTTTCCCCGCGGTGAGCGAAGCGGCCGCCCTGATTACCCGCTGCGCGGAGCTCGAATACTACGGCAGCCGCAGCCTCGACCGGGCACAGCGTACTGAACTCCGCAGCGCGGTCAGAGCTCTCCGGCAGCCGGACCTCCTCCCTGCGCGGTTCCTGAACCGTCTCGGTCTGCACCGCGGCGAAGACCCCGGCAGCCGAACCCGACTCTACGAAGAGAGGTAGTACCGAATCAGTTCGGGTCCGGTAGAAAAAAACCTGCCGGTAGACCTGCCGGACACCTCGGTGAACTGCTGGTCCTTTTCCTGACCGCCTTCGGCGGCCGTCTTGAGGCTGTCGAAGAGCACGTAGGGCACCGGTTCGCTCACATGGGTCCGCAGGGCGATCGGCGTGGGATGGTCGGGCAGGATGAGCATCCGGTAGTCCTCCCCTGACTCCGCAAGGGCGGCGTGGATCGGCGCCACGATTTTTTTATCTATCAGCTCGATGGAGCGGATCTTTTCCCGCATGTCCCCCTGATGACCGCATTCGTCGGGTGCTTCGAGGTGGATGTAGACATAATCATCCTCTCCGGACAGCGCCTCGATTGCCGCCGCGGCCTTGCCGTCGAAGTTGGTGTGAATGTTGCCGGTGGCACCTTCCACGTGGATGGGACGAAGCCCCGCCAGCACCCCGATACCGTTGATGAGGTCGACCGCGGAGATGACCGCGCCCTTGAGGCCGTATTTTTCGGCGAACAGGGCGAGCTGCGGACGCTTCCCCTCCCCCCAGATCCAGATAGAGTTGGCGGGATTCAGACCGCGCTCCTTCCGTTTCAGGTTGACGGGATGGTTCTCGAGCAGTTCCACGGATTTCTTCGTAAGGTCCAGGAAAAAAGGCCCATGCGGCCCGGCGGGAACGTATTCGGCAATCCCCTGGCCGAGAATGTCGTGGGGCGGAGTGAGATCGAAGTCGTATGGACCGTTTTCCCACACAAGAAGGTGACGGTAGCTCACTCCCGGGTAAAATCGGAGACCGTTCCCTCCCAGTTCCCTGTCGATGACCTAGATCAGTTCGTGTGACTCTTCGTTGGTGATCTCCCCCGATGAGTGGTCCTTCATCGTCTTCGACTCGAAGGGGCCGTCCCCATCCAGGGTCACCAGATTGCAGCGGAAGGCGATATCGGTGTCCGAGAGTTCGACGCCCATGCTCGCCGCTTCGAGGGGCGACCGGCCGGTGTGGTAAATTTCCGGCTCATAGCCCATCAGCGACAGATTGGCCACATCAGATCCGGGAGACATCCCTTCGGGAACGGTCTGCACCATCCCGACCTCACCCTTCGCGGCCAGGCTGTTGATGGCCGGAATATCGGCTGCTTCGAGGGGGGTCCTTCCGTCGAGTTCGTCGATCGGATAATCCGCCATTCCATCTACGAGTATCGTTATGTATTTCATTGTAATAGCTCCTCCACTACTTTCTTCATTTCATCCTTCCCGCAGGTATCGGGGTGCCGTACCGGACGGTCGGCGATTCCCCGGATCGGTTCGGGAACTTCGATTCCACAGTGATCCGCCAGCAGATCGATCAGTTCGAAATCGCTCCGTCCCTCGGTCCCGACGCCGAGACCTTCGGCCACGCTGCGGCCGAACTTGAAGGGACTCGCGGTCGAAGCAATAAGTGTCGGAGTTGTATCGCCGCTCTCCTCGACGTATTCACGGTACACGCGATACCCGACGGCTGTGTGGGTGTCGACTACATAGCCGTATTCACGGTAGAGACCGCTGATGGTATCCACGGTCTTGCGGTCATCGGCGAAGCCGCCGTAGAAGTTCTTCATACCCGCACTCATCTTTTCATTCAGCTGGTACACGCCCTTCTCCTTCAGCTCCGCCATGAGGGTCCTCACCTTCTCGGGGTTTCGGCCCGACAGCTCATAGAGGAACCGTTCGAGGTTGCTGGAGATGAGAATGTCCATGGAAGGACTGATGGAGGTGAAAAACTCGCGGTTGATGTTATACCGGCCTGTGTTGATGAAGTCCGTCAGGACCTTGTTCCGGTTGGAAGCGCAGATAAATCGCCCGATCGGAAGACCTATCCGCCCGGCGTACCATGAGGCGAGGATGTTGCCGAAGTTCCCGGTCGGGACCACGACGTTGATCTTCTCCCCCGCCTTGATTTCACCCCTTCTCACCAGTTCGAGATAGCCGTTGACGTAGTAGACGATCTGCGGCAGCAGCCGGCCCGGATTGATGGAGTTGGCTGAAGAGAACCTGTATCCCCGTCCGGCTATGGCTTCGCGCAGCTCAGCATCCCCGAAAATCGCCTTGACCCCGTTCTGGGCATCGTCGAAGTTCCCGGCGATGCCGAAGACGTGGGTGTTGTCTCCTTCCTGAGTGGTCATCTGACGCTTCTGCACGTCGCTCACCCCGTCGGTGGGATAGAACACGACTATCTTCACCCCGTCCACATCCGCGAAACCTTCCAGGGCCGCCTTCCCTGTGTCGCCGCTGGTGGCCGTGAGGATGACGATGGTGTCGTCGATTCCGAGCTTCCCCGCGGCGGTAGTGAGAAAGTACGGCAGGATCGAGAGGGCCATGTCCTTGAAGGCGAGGGTCCTGCCGTGATACAGCTCGATGAAGTGGGCGCCCCCGCAGCTGCGCAGCGGCGCGACCCCCGGGTCCCTGAATTTCTCATCGTAGGCGCCCTCGACGCAGGCCTTGAGTTCTTCCTCTGTAAAATCCGTAATAAAAAGAGATAAGATGTATTCGGCGAGCTGCTGATACGAGAGCTCCCGCAACTGGGGATCCATTATATCTATCGATGGAAAATCCGCGGGGACATAAAGCCCCCCGTCCGGGGCGATTCCCCGGACCACGGCCTCCGAAAAAGAGACCGGGTCATTTCCGTTCCTGGTACTGTGGTAGTGTAGATTTTTCATGGCTCTATAAT
>JBNGED010000362.1:0-3271 GCA_049975605.1 Sediminispirochaetaceae bacterium
CTCTACTACGGCCAGGAAGAACAGGGCGTCGCCGAGAGTGCCGAGGGCGTTGACGCCGGCCCCTCCGCACTGCGCCATCGATTCTATCAGCAGCACGCCGGGAACCACCGGATAATTCGGGAAATGGCCCCTGAAAAAAACCATGTCTTCACCGAAGAGCTTGGTCCCGACAATCTTGTCTTCATCGAAGGATACCAGCTCGTCCACGAAGAGAAAGGGGTCCCGATGGGGCAGAAGGGTTTCCAAGTTTTTCACCGTGCTCATTCCCGGTACTCCTTCAGGACAAGGACGCCGTTGTGTCCGCCGAAGCCGAGGGAGTTGCTCATAACCGCCCTGACCGGCGCTTCGATTCCTCTGTTGGGAACGTAGTCCAGGTCGCACTCTTCATCGGGATTGTCGAGGTTGATAGTCGGGGGGATATAGCCGTTGAGGATGGCCTGGATTCCGATGATGGCCTCGATTCCTCCGGCCGCGCCGACCATGTGTCCCGTCATGGACTTGGTCGAAGATATCTTCACTTTGTAGGCGTGATCGCCGAAGGCCGCTTTGATGGCCTTCGTTTCGATGGGATCGTTGGTGGGGGTGCTGGTGCCGTGGGCGTTGATGTAGTCGATGTCGGAGGGCTGCATACCGGCCTCACGGAGGGCGAGCTTCATGGCCCGGGCTGCTCCGTCACCCGCGGGGTCCGGGGCAGTCAGGTGGTAGGCATCGCAGGTGATGCCGTAGCCTACTATTTCCGCGAAAATAGAGGCACCCCGTTTTATAGCATGCTCGAGTTCCTCGAGGACCAGGATTCCTGATCCTTCTGCCAGAACGAAGCCGTCGCGGTCTCTGTCGAAGGGCCGGCTGGCCTTCTCCGGAGTGTCGTTGTAGGCCGTCGATAACGCCTTCAGCACGCAGAATCCCGCCAGTCCGAGTCCTGTTATGCAGCCCTCCACACCTCCGGTGATAAAGATGTCGGCCTGATCAGCCTGGATCATCCGCATGGAGTTACCGATAGCGTCCGTACCGGAGGAACAGGCTGTGGTCATGGTATAACAGGGGCCCTTGAATCCGAAATGGATCGCCACCTGGGCAGGACCCTCGTTACTGATCAGTTTGGGGATAGTCATCGGCGGGACCCGCCGGGGGCCCTTCTCGAAGAGTATCCGGTGGGACTCTTCAATTATCTCGAATCCGCCGATTCCGTTTCCGAGAACGACCCCGCTGCGTTCGGGGTCGAACGAAGACTCATCGAGGCCGGCCTGCTGCATCGCCTGGACCGCACCGGCCACAGCATACCGGCTGAAATTGGCCATCTTGCGTGCGTCCTTGCTGTCCATGAAGTCAGTGGGATTGAAATCCCGTATCTCACCGGCGACCTGCGATGGGAACTCATCCTTGTCCAGACGGGTGAGGGGACCGACCCCTGATTTTCCGGCTTTGAGCGCTTCCCACGTTGTTTCGATACTATTTCCAAGGGGGGTAATCGCCCCCATTCCTGTCACTACGACTCTTCGTTTCATTCTTCTCCTCCTCTGAGTGCTTACATCACCATCCCGCCGTCGACGACCAGGACCTGTCCGGTTATGTAGGACGCCTGGTCGGAAGCGAGAAAGAGAATGGCCTGGGCAATTTCGGAAGCTTTGCCGGTCCTGCCCATGGGTATTTGTTCGGACAGCGCGGTCCGCGCCTGTTCCGGAAGATTGGCGGTCATCTCGGTATCGATATAGCCGGGAGCCACTGCATTGACCCTGATCTCACGGGAAGCGACTTCTCTGGCCAGGCTCTTGGTAAAACCGATGATTCCGGCCTTGGAAGCGCTGTAGTTGGTCTGTCCTCCGTTGCCGACGATTCCGACGACGGAAGAGACGTTGATGATGGTCCCCGACTTCGCCTTCAGCATAGGGCGGACAACCCTCCGGCAGGCGGTGAATACGGGGGTGAGATTCACCGCCAGTACCTGGTCCCAGTCTTCCCGTTTCATCCTCATCAGGAGTCCGTCACGGGTAATACCGGCATTGTTGACCAGAACATCGATACGTCCTGCGGATTCGAGGACGGAGTCGATAGCTCCTTCGAGTTCCTCCTCCGAAGAGACGTCGGTTCTGATCCATGTGTAGGATCCGCCGGTGTCGGCTGCGGTCTTGCTCAGCGCTTCTGCATTCGGGCTCTCGCTTCGGCTGAGAACGAAGACGCCGGCTCCTTCTTCGAGGAATGCCGCGGCGGTTGATTCGCCGATACCCCGGGACCCTCCGGTAATAACTACACTTTTTCCCTCAAATCTCATATCGCTCTCCTCTATTTCTCACTCTTGTGAACTACTTCCATCACCGTGCCGATAGTATCCATCGTTCCGGCCGGAAGACAGGGGATTTCCGTCCCGCACTTCTTCCAGAGACCCGTCAGGACTTTACCGGGCCCGCATTCGATACAGAGATCGTAACCGTCGTCGGCGATCTTTGCCTCTTCGGAAGTCCAACGTACCGGTGAACTTATCTGCATAGAAGCATACCGGCGGATATCATTGACGGAACGGACCGCCGCGCCGCTCGCATTGGAATAGAGGCTTTTGGCCGGGTTCCGCAGTTCCCTGTTCTGCAGATACAGCTCAAAGGCGCTGCGGGCATCCTCAAGGAGAGGTGTGTGAAACGGTCCCGACACCTTCAGGGGAATGACCCTGCGTGCGCCGGCCGACTTGCAGGCATCCGACGCGGCCGCAACGGCTTCGGCGGTACCTGAAATCACCGTCTGATCGGGTGAATTGTAATTGGCGGGGTAGACCCCTTCTATCTCCATGATTGCTTCTTCGACCGCATCAGCTGCAAGTCCGATCACCGCTGCCATTCCGCTGCCCCCCGGCAGGGCCAGCCGGTCGACCGCGGCTGTCATGAGTTCGGCCCTCTTCAATACCATGGGGAAGACCTCTTCTTCGGTCAGTACTCCCGCGTCGACCAGAGCGGACCATTCGCCGAGGCTGAAACCCGCGCAACCCGTCGATTCGACTCCCTCTTCCAGGAGGAATCTGCGGACGGCGAGGTTTATCAGGGTAATCGCAATTTGGGTATTCCTGGTCTCTTTCAGTTCGGCCTCGCTGGAATCGAAGAGCAGCTGCCGTGCATCGCAGCGGCATGCATCGGATGCCAGATCGAATAACTGGCGAACCGAGTTCTTCGACTCGTACAGATCTTTTCCCATACCGGGATACTGGGCCCCCTGGCCGGGATATAAGAAACAGATATTCATTCCATGCCTCCCAGGCTATCTGTAAGATTATAGAAATCGAAAATAT
>JBNGED010000363.1:0-3270 GCA_049975605.1 Sediminispirochaetaceae bacterium
ACTGCGGAGTTATACGGAACTCCTGAACGATGCAAGGGAAAAATCCATATCCCGTATGGTTGAAGAGGCTGAAAAACTGGGGGCCGATGCAGTAATAAATGTAAGGTTCGCCACCTCGGCAATCGCCAGCGGGGCCAGTGAACTGTACGTTTACGGCACTGCGGTGAAGCTCGGGTAGGATAATCGTAATGGAAGAGATTATTATTGCCGTATGTCTCGTTCTGCTGGGATATTTTTCCGGAAGAATCGCCGAGAAACGGCACTACCAGCATATATTCGATAAGGAAGAAAGCCTCCGGCACATAGCTGCCCACAATCTCAAGAAGCCGCTGAAGAAGAACCTGAAGGTTGAAAGGTGCGAGCTGGCAATCGGACAGATTGTAGTCAGTCAGGACTACTTCAAACGCTTTCTGGCGATCATCCGGAGCATCACCGGCGGGACTATGGGGAGCTACGAGACCCTCGTCGATCGAGGCCGCCGGGATGCAATCATTCGGATGAAGGAGAGCTGCCCGGGGGCCGATGAATTCGTCAATATGAGAATCGAAACCAGCGTTATCGGTAATAACGGGACGGGCAATAACGGTCTCGGAAGCATCGAGGTGCTGGCATACAGTACCGCGCTCTTCTATCAGACAGCGCCGCTGACGGCTTCATCGGAATGATATTCTAAGCGCTGTCCTGAACAAAGAGACTGATATTGGCCTCCAGGATTTTCTCAGGCAGCAGATCTGCGAGCGCCGACTTCACATGTTCGGTTTCCATACCAGGCAGCAGCCCCTCCTCCAGGGCCCTGGAGAGGAGAACCATGTTCTGCATCCGTACATCCGGGAGGTTCTCATTGGAGACCTTCTTTACGTGTATTCCGCGAGCATCCGCGTGTTCCTGGATTTTTTCGGCAGTGATATCATCGGCTTCGCCGAGCCGTACCGGCAGGGGCTGCCAGTAGGCGTCGTAATACACAAGAGTCCCCTCATCCTTCAGCATGGCGATCATAGACCGCAGCGCCTCCGTACGTTCGAGTGCCAGGACGATATCCGCCTTTCCCTTCTCGATGAGAGGGCTGAATACCTCCGGGCCTACCCTGAGGGAAGAGCTGACTATACCGCCCCGCTGCGCAAGCCCGTGAGTATCGGCACCCCGTACCGTGTGTCCCGCGTAATCGTAGGCGCGTATCAGTGTCTCGCTGAGCAGGCCGATTCCCTGTCCGCCGACTCCGACGATGTGGATATTTATCGTTCTATGATTCACTGTGTCCAACTCCTTTCAATTCAATCGCCTGTACGGGACAGGTCTGCATGCACGAACCGTCACCTATACAGAGGTCGCTGTTCACGGTCACCTTCCCATTTTCATCGACGAAGAACGAGGGACAAGCGAATTCACTCACGCACTCATGAATCTGCCGGCAGGTGTCCTGTTTGATAACGGCCTGCGCATTAAGCTCCCGGCCGCGCTTCCGGCGATCACGGGTAAACTTCAGCATGCATGGATGACGGGCGATGACCACGCTGAATCCTTCTGTTTGGACAGCCTCCCTGACCAGCTCGATCAGTTTTTTCTGCTGATACGTGTCGGTCTCGGTAATCGATGACACGCCAATCGCTTCAAGGATCGAACGGATGGATATCCTGCCGGCGGGACCGTTGACTGTTTTACCAGTACCGGGGTGTTCCTGATGACCGGTCATGGCGGTTGTCCCGTTCTCCATGACGATCAAGGTGAGGTTGTGATGGTTGTAGACAGCATTCACGATACCCGGTATTCCAGCATGAAAAAAGGTGGAGTCCCCGATGAAGGCGACGACTTTACGGGAAGTGTTGAAGAGGGCGAGACCTGAACCGGTGGCGGTCGAATGGCCCATCGAAGTCAGTACCTGGCCCATTCGATAGGGAGGCAGAGCGCCGAGGGTATGACAGCCGATGTCGGCCACGGTAATGTCTTCATCCTGCAGGGCCTTTTTTACCGCATAGAAGGCGCTTCGATGTCCGCAGCCGGGACACATCTGTGCGGGTCTTTCGGGGACGGAGGTCGGGACGATTGACGATTCAGGGCTGTGGATCCCGCGGACCTCTGCATTCTGGTCCACATCAGCAGGGAGCCCGGGAAAAAGTTCCGGCCACACGCGCTGCAGAATTGAGCGTGTTTTTGTGGGACTGTATTCGCCGATCAGGTCTTCCTCATGAAGCTTCCCCATTATTCTTACCTTCAAGCCGGCATCGAAGGCGAAGGCTTTCAGTTCGGTCTCGATGACGGGATCGAGTTCTTCGAGAACCAGCACTTCTCTGTGGTTCATGCAGAACTCAACCAGTCTGCCCTGAGGCAGCGGGTAAGACATGCCGACCTTGAGGATATCGGGAGTCTCATTACCGGAATCCACCAGGACATCACGAAGGGAGAAGTAGGGAAGCCCCGAAGTGACAATGCCGCGCCGGTTCGAACTGGAGGTCTGCTGGTTAAAAGGGCAGCTTTCGGAATATTTTTTCATGATCGACAGCTTTTCGAGTGCCTTGCGCTTTAGATCGAGAGCCCTCTCGGTGAGAGGTATATAGGGTCCGTTGGCAGGATCGAAACATGGTTCCGTACTGCCCTGACGGGGTTTATACCGTCCGAAACGGACCTTCGTTTTGGCATGGCAGATGTGGGTGGAGAGCCGGAGAATAATCGGCATCCGGTTCTCCCGTGCGAGCCGGGCTGCTTCGAGGTACATTTCGTACACTTCCTGAGGATCGCCCGGTTCGAACACGGGGGCGTAGGACATGCGCGCATAGTGCCGGTTGTCCTGTTCATTCTGTGACGAGTTGGCGCCGGGATCATCTCCGAGAACAATAACCATGCCGCCGATCAATTCGAACATGGGAAGCTGGACGAAGGTGTCTGCGGCGATGTTGAGGCCGACACTTTTAAAAAACACGGTGGAGAAACGGCCATTCAGAGAAGCACCCATGGCGATTTCGGTAGCCACCTTCTCATTCACCGAGAACTCGAAGTAAAAGGGACGTTCCTCCTGAGGTATCGATAGAATCCCTGCCGCGATCTCCGGAGTGGGCGAGCCGGGATACGAAGTGACCACCTCGGTTTCCGCTTCGACCATTGCCCGGACGAGGGCGGTATTCCCAATCATTATCTCTTCAAAGGGTCCCTCGGATATAAGGGTTTTACCCAGATTCTTCATATCCACCTCCTTCTTATTCCGATTATAGTGGATGTAAGGCGCAATCGCACATCCTGTCCCTCAGATTGGGGAACGCCCTTTTTTAGTTCAATTTT
>JBNGED010000364.1:0-3268 GCA_049975605.1 Sediminispirochaetaceae bacterium
GGATTACCTTTACCGAAGACGATCAGATGGTACCCGAATTTTCCACATCGGCCTTCATCTGCTTCAATCCCGCCGCGGAATACATATAGGGGAAAATGGAGGGTGGATGTGCCGATGTTCATCGACACCTGTGTTCGGCGGTGCCGGCGCGCAGCTGCTGCCGGCCCGCGGTCCGCCCTTCCGGGCGCACCGCAATAGAAAGCCGTTCCGTCTCCATGAGACAGAACGGCCGTATATTTCTCCCTTCCGGTAATGTTTATTCTTCGGGGGAGAACTCATCCTTGGATGCGCCGCACAGCGGGCAGACCCAGTCGTCGGGTACGTCTTCGAATGCCGTTCCGGGCTCTACTCCATTGTCGGGATCGCCCTCTTCCGGATCATAGATGTACCCGCACACATTACAGACATATTTTTTCATAATCATTACCTCTTCGCTTCGTATTGAAATCAATTTTCTCTTACAGAGAAAAATCTTTGCTTCTAATGCTCAGCTTTCCACAGTCCGTGAACGTTGCAGTGCTCGCGGGCGGTTACCTTGTCGGCATGCACGCAGAACTTCGCCATGGGCTTATCGCCGGGTTTGAGATACTGGCGGTACGATTTGCCGTCGGCGATGAGCTCGATCCACTCGATGTAGTGCTTCTCCTCCATCGGATGGAGGGTGCTTCCCACGGTAATCGTGTAGCCTTCCGCGCTCTTTTCGATCATCGGGACGTGCTTCTCGGTGGATGCATCCGCGGTCTTCTCATCCAGGAGCTTCATGTTTTCTCCACAGCAGACCAGATCGCCCGCTCCTGAATGCAGGACTTCCACGATGTTCCCGCATATCTCACATTTGTAGATTCCTTGAAATACAGCCATACTTCTCTCTCCTTTTTTCGTACGCTTTATTTACCAGTTCTCCCCGAGCAGTTCGAAATAACTCTGGGGATGGGCGCAGGCCGGACACTTGGCCGGCGGTTCCGTTCCCTCGAACAGATATCCGCAGTTCAGACACCGCCAGGTTACCGGCTTGTCCCGCTTGAATACCTTACCCTGTTCAATATTGGACCGCAGGTCGTTGTACCGCTTCTCATGCTGCTTCTCCGCCACGGAGACCGCTTCGAATACCGCTGCTATCTCGGTAAATCCCTCCTCCCGCGCCTTGGCGGCGTATGAGGGATACATATCGGTCCATTCGTGATGTTCGCCTTCCGCTGCGGCCTTCAGGTTCTCTTCCGTTGTTCCGATAATTCCGGCCGGGAAGGAAGCCTGGACTTCCGCCTCGCCCCCCTGCAGGAATTTGAAGAACCGCTTGGCGTGCTCTTTCTCCTGATTGGCGGTCTCTTCGAAAATCGACGCAATCTGGACAAAACCCTCCTTCTTCGCCGCAGAAGCAAAGTAGGTATAGCGGTTGCGGGCCTGAGATTCTCCCGCAAATGCAGTCAGGAGGTTCTTCTCAGTCTGCGTTCCTTTGAGGTCTTTCATCCTTAACTCCTTTTCATCAATGTGGTCCTGGAATATTTCATCCTGTCCTAATAGAGAAGCATAATTAATCGGATTTTGAAAAGCAAATGAATAATGGAAGATTATCGGTCGCTTTCATACAATTTTGCTATTCGGTTAATCTCTCTGCGGAAATGACGGCGGTAGGAATCCGGCCCCAGGACCTCCACCGAGTCACTGCACTGAACCAGCCGGAGAAAGAGTTCTATGGAGTTCTCCACGTCGACCATGCATACCCTGTTCCCCTCCCTGTCCGGTTCTCCTATCTCCAGATTCTGATAGTAGAGATATCTCAATACATTCAGGACCGACTGCTCCCTGATACGGAGGGTGAGTCGGAGCAGATCTCCGCTTTCGATCGGAGGAGATTCCTGCATCCGCTGGAAGGCTTTGAGATTATCCGGAATCGTGTAGGTCTGGTCTAAAATCTCAGCCTCTTTGATGTTATGTATTTCGATCGTTTCGACCGCGGAGGTGTGCCGCAGCCTTCCGGTCACACTGATGGGTCTTCGTCCGTTGGTCTGCTCGCTGAAACCGATGAAGTAGGGGGCGAACTCTGTCTCCTCGAGTCTCCCGGTGAGGGTATTGACGTGTCGAAGACGCACGATTTTTCCGGAAACCCAGGAATCGGTTACCGTCTCGAGAACCCTGATGTAGTCGGGATCCTGCTTCTGAGCGCCGAGTTCGATGGATTCGGCCACCGCATTGATATTATCGCTCATTGTCGGCGCATAGGTCCGCAGGTTCTCGGCCAGCTTCCTGAGCCCGGAGGAGACATGCGGGTTGTGATACTCCATGTGCTTCGCGAGGAGCTCCGCGGAAAGGTGGAAGGCCAGACTTTCATACACGCTGAGCTTCATGATGTTCATTGATTCATCGGGAGAGATGCCGATCGTGTAGTCGTCTTCCCACAGTTCGACCTTCTCCTTCAGCTGATCGACATAGCGTCCGATGGTGGAGCGGTGTACTCCGAGCCTTCGGGCTATTTCCGCCCGTCTCAGCCCTTCGGGATGGGAGAGGAGCAGTAATTCAAGCTGCATCAATCGTTCGCTTTTCCCCATAGGTGCATAATTCTATGTCCAATTCGGGAAAAAAACAAGTTGCATTTATATGCACATTTTATATACCCTGGGCCGGACCGCCGGAAACGCAAGGACCCGCACTCAGACCTTCAGCTTCAGGACCAGAGGGGTGACTATTAAAGTCGCGATTCCGAACAGTAAAAAACCGGCGGTGAAGGAGTAGTAGTCCCCCATGTACCCGATAAAGAGGGGGACGAGCCCCATTGCGACGATCGAGATGAAGATGAACATCGCCGAGAGAATGAGATTCCGGGAAGAGGCGGGGCTGATCGTCGAGACGGCGGTCAACCCGGCCGGAAAAAACATGGCCGTGAATGCCGGTTGAACAAGCACCGCCACTGGTACTGCCGCGCCCCGGGCGATACCGAGAAATATTACGCTGAATCCCACCAGAAGCATGAGACCGAAGAGGGTCCGCACCGGACCGATACGCTCGTATATGTACCCCACCGCCATTATGGTAAACAGCGGAGGTATCCGGGAGAGGCTCACCAGGTTGTTGGCGCTCACCGTATCCATCCCCACCTCGGTAATCAGATAGGCGGGCATAAGGGAATAGAGGCCCTGGATGGCGCCGGCGGCAAAGAGAAAGGGTATCAGCAGGTACCAGAACGAAGGGTTGCGCAGGATCGGTCCGAGGGTGGCAAAGCTCGGAACTTCCCCGGGGAAGCGTCCCACATCGAGGAATCGGACGTACACCA
>JBNGED010000365.1:0-3257 GCA_049975605.1 Sediminispirochaetaceae bacterium
ACAATAGCCTTCCTCGGTCAGACAACCTTCGGGAATCTGAGCACATCCCTCTTTCTCCTCCTGGTGGCGAGTTACATGCTCAAGGATCGTCTCAAAGATATTTTCCGCGATCTCTTCAGAAGGTCGATCGGCTCCTTTTTTTACGACCGGGGCGTGAAGGTCTTTGATCCGCATGGGCGGCGCAGGCTGTGCCGCATCAAGGAGAGGGTAACCTACATTGATTCAGAAAAACTCCCGACTGAAATAAGAAGAATGAGAGGGCGGGGTCCGTTTGAACAGTACCTGGCATACACGGCGACGGAGAACGTGCTGATGTATGAGAAAAATGTCCGCCTGAACTCGAGGATGATCAGAAAGCTTCATACAAGGGTCAAGGGTATCGCGGATATCAATATTCTGAGTCTGCGCAGGATTCTGAGCTCGTTAAGCGTACAGTACCGCTCCGTACCGATCGTGTCCGACAGCCGGATCGCCAAGGTGCTGCCGGTGAAACGCATATATCACCTGAATTTGATTGTCTGGTACCGGGGAGATAGTACCAACTTCATCGAAAGGATTCGTCTCATCGTTGATGGGAAGGGTATAAAAAGAATCGAGAAGGTCAAATCACCGGAGACTGATTCCCCCGCAGCTGAATGAGTGACAGGGAAGCGTACTGTGAGAGGTTTACTTCTTGTCCGGAATATTAAAGTGGCTGCTCTGGAAGCGCTCGCCCCCGACCCAGAGATCGATCTTGATTCCCTTGTCGATGCGGCTGACATCCGAGTGCTTCACCTGCCATCCCAGGAGATCCAGCCGTGAGTTGCCGAGGAGGTCCTGGCCGGTCATGGCTCCGTAGTAGCCGGCGAGTTCGGGTCGCTTGTCCGAATTGAGGGCCTTCTCGATCTTCGCGATCTCTTCGTCGCTGTGCTCGTTGTCGTCCATGATGCTGAGGTGAAGTCCGTCTTCTTCCTGATGGAGGGAGATGACCATTCTCGTGGGATTATCGCTGAGGATGTAGTCGGAAAGGCCGCTGATGAGGTGCACCAGATATTCTCTTCTTTTCATAATTCTGAGTCTCCTGAGTATTATTATAATTCAGCTTTGGTGCTGTTGTACCATTGAATGACTGCCACGATGAGCGTCGCTGTCAGTCCGCCGGCGAAACCGTTGTTGTACAGGTTCATCGCCCCGTGCCAGGGTCCGGTAAACGAGACCATGATCAGATGGATGAATCCTGCGGTAAATCCTATGACGGGACCGAACTGTCCGGCAAGCGGTCCGAGGGTCGTTCCGAAAATTGCAGCAAGTGCGGGACCCGGTGAAGCGGGGGACATCCCGAACAGGAGGGTGCTGGAAAAAACACCGAGGAGGACCGACCAGGAGTTCCTGAGGTGGGTACCGAATGCGGCGAAGCCGATGATAGTGAAAAGTCCCCCGATGATCGGACCGCTGAAGTCGGCCCCTATTATCAGAATGTATGCCGACCCTATGAGTCCGACTACACCGCTGTTGATCAGCGCTCCGCCGACCGATTCCATCTCCATGAAGTCGGAAGGCAGGCGCCCCGGGATCTTCTGTATATTGATAAAATCCCGCAGGGCCTTCCCCTTCTCCTCGAGGAATCCGGCGGCTATGAGCAGGAGCGAAAGGACCGGCACGAGGAGTATCAGATGCAGGGGATTCCCGCTGTGCCAGTGAAGAGCCGCGCTGTAGGTGTGCCCGCCGGCCCGGATGACGGAGGCGGCGAAGAGCCCGAGGAAACCGCATGAGAGCCCGATATTGTAGAGATTGTAACCCTGGTGGAGGTGCAGCATGGCGACGGCGATAGACGGAAGCAGGAATCCGACCGCGATCCCCCCGGCGGCGGCCAGCAGGAAACCGGCCGGGTAGGGCAGCCCGATCTCGAAAGCCAGGGTGCTGACCAGGGGTCCCAGAGCTGTCCCGTACAATGCGATGAGGATGTATTGGCTGAATTTTTTCTTTACATAGCGGCCGGCGAGAAAAACTCCGAAGAGGATCGGCGCGATATTGAGGGGCGTCTTGCCGAACAGACCGAAGCCGATCATGGTGAAAATCGCGGCATAGGTCGGTCCTGAAAGGCTGACACCGTTGACCAGCACGAGAACGAGGCCGATCAGTCCCACGAGGGCCCCGTTCAGCAGGGCGGCCCCGGTACCGCGGATTTCGATGTAGTCATTGATGAGACGGGCGGGATGGAGCTGCAGATCGAGAAAACCTGTCAGAACCTTCCGGGGACCGTCGATCCACATCCCCGTGAGGATGAGCAGTACAATAATCAGCAGAATGAGAACCAGCAGAATCCTGTGCTGTCTGTCCATGCGGAATAAAAGCATATCGTCATCCTGCTGTCAAGCGGTTTCCTGCCGGGCAGCAGCCTCACAAACCGAAGCGGTCGGGCCGGATTATGGTGGCGGTACCGGTGCGGGCATAGTCGAATCCGAAAGGACCCAGGGATTTCCCCTCCCACTGGATACCGGCCTGCACAGCTCCCATCAAACCATAGTCAAGGGTCTTGTCGGCGACCAGTATGTTCACTGTGGCCCGTCCAACCTGCAGATAGTTGAATTTCATCGGAACCCGCAGGGTCTGTTCTCCCTCGGAGGGGATCATGTAGGTCCGCTGCAGATCTCCTTCGGTCCAGGGGACCTCATCGACGATAAAACGGTACCGCAGTTCTTCCAGTGAAATATCGAAGACATTGGGATTGGCGACCCGGAGCACGATGTCGAAGGCGATGTCGAGGTTGCCGAATTCCGTTATGACGAGCTCCTGTATGGATATGTCCGGCCGCCGGGGAACGGGCAGCTCGCCCGACCGGTCGATGTTTACATTCAGCGGGCGGGAAGCGATGGGAGAACTGAGGGTAATCTTCATTGAAAAACTGTAGGGAAGCGCAGCAGTCCCGTTGTCCTCCCGGAAGAGCTCCGTGAGCTCATCCACCGGTATGCTGACGGGGACAGTCAGTTCTGTCTCGCTCCGCGCGGCGAGCTGAAGGGACCCGTCGGTCCGTCCGGATAGGACCGTGCGGCCGGATGCTTCGAGGGTATAGGAATACCCTTCGATCTTCAGGCCGGCGGGCAGGGGATTGTACACCGCTACCGCGGCTTCCAGGTCGACACGGTCGAAGGAGAGGCCGGTGATTGCGATCGAGCGGATTTCCGCTTCGGGATCCGGGATGAGCGACGGGGCTTTTTCGGTGCCGGCGCAGGCGGTCAGCAACATTGCAGCAATAAGGACCAGCAGCGCCGGGAGGT
>JBNGED010000366.1:0-3256 GCA_049975605.1 Sediminispirochaetaceae bacterium
ATATTTTAAAAAGAAATCTTTTTCCCATTCAAATTTTTCCATCGAAAAAACGGTCTACACCCCCCAGACTGCGGAAGTCCGGGTGAGCAAGGAGTTCCGATATCCCGACTATACAGAGATACGTCATTACCGGTATTATTTACATCGTCCCGAAGGGTACTGGACGATTTACAAGTACCAGGTTATGGGTCAGGAAACTCGCTCATGAAGACGATCCTCGCAGTTGATAACCTTGAGACTCAACAGAGAATCGAGCGCCATCTCAAACCGCTCGGATTCGATTTTATCTCTTATCAGAACCCGGTCAAGGCTATCGATAATCTCGAGGAGATCGATCCTGATCTGATTCTCTTCAGCGCGGAAGATTTCCCACGGCACTGGAAGCCATTTCTCAGTCATCTCCGTTCGAAAAAAAACAGGGATGACGGTGTGTTCATCCTTCTCACCGGGGAAAAATTTTCCGATGAAGAAGCCGAAAAGGCCACCGCCCTCGAAATAAACGGCATGATCAAGACGGGGCTCGAAGAAGAGGATATTCTTACCCTCCAGGACATCCTGGCCCGCTACAACCTTCTTCCGGAGATTCGCGGGGACCGGCGGTACCCTGCAGTCTGGATGAAGGAGATCGAGTTCGCCTTCACCCACCCTTATACCTTCTCTATGATAACCGGCGAGATCACCGATATCTCCCTAGGCGGCCTGAGCTTCCTCCCGGACATGCCCCATGTTACCGCCGACATCCTCGAAGGGGAGGAACTGGAAGGCTGCAGCCTCAGCGTTGAAGAGGATGTGTTTACTGTCGACGCCAAGGTCGTGCGCAACAACCGGATCATGGCCCTGCAGTACATTGACCTGCCGGAAAGCACCCACAAGTACCTCATGGAATATCTCAACAAGAAGCGTTACCGGAAAGACTGAGCAGATACTTGAAAAAAAAGCTCCCCTTCGGTAATACTAGTAATGGGAGGTCAAAGCATGAGTATCCGCAAGTACCTGGAAACCCAGCCGCTCCATGAACTGATCAAATATGATCCCGACCCCGAGATACGCAAGAACGCACTGGCCTTCATCGGCGCACTGCGAAAGCATCCCTACGACACGGACAAGCTGCTGCTTATCACCGACCCTTTCAGTTCCGACACTGAATTCTACGAATTCAGAATAGCCGATGTCGTCTGTTACGAAGAACAGCCCGGTATCGCCACCGACAGCGGAGAGAACCTCTTTATGGTAAAGATATGGGTCCAGAAGGGAAGCTTCGGCATCCAGTATCATCCCTTCGAGGTTGCCGACCAGCTGCGGTATCTGAAGGACAGTGAAGTTCTTCATCAGGTAATGACGGAGAGGGAAAAATAGTGCTATGAGTTATACGAGAACACGAGACGGTGTTCTGGAATGTTTCCTCTGCCCCAATCACTGCTTCATCGAAGAAGGAGAAAGGGGCATCTGTATGGTCAGGGAGAATCTGAACGGCGAACTCTCCCTCCCCTTTTACGGGGTCCTTTCCGCTGTAGCCAACGATCCGGTCGAGAAAAAGCCCCTCTACCACTTCTATCCCGGCTCGATGATACTGTCGGTGGGGTTCTACGGCTGTTCCTTTCACTGCCCTTTCTGTCAGAATTATCATATCGCCCAGTCTACACCCTCCTCGCCGGAGAAACACACTTCGCCGGAAGAACTGGTCGAATACGCTCTTAAACACCATGCCAAGTCCATCGCCTACACCTACTCCGAACCGACCGTTCACTTCGAATGGATGATAGAAACAGCGAAAATAGCGCACAGCAGTGGTTTGAAGAACGTACTGGTATCCAACGGATACCTGAACCCCAAGCCGACCGATGAGCTGCTCGAGGTCATCGATGCCGCCAATATCGATCTGAAGTCCTTCCGCAATGAGTTCTACGAGGAGATAGTCGGCGGCAAACTGAAGCCGGTCCTGGCCTTCATCAACAAGGCCTCCCGGCGCATCCATCTCGAAGTGACGACCCTGGTCATACCGGGGCAGACCGACTCGACCGAAGAGATAGAAGATATCGCCGCCTTCATCGCCTCCCTCGACCCCAACATCCCCCTTCATCTCTCCTGCTACTACCCGACCTACAAGTACACCATCCCGCCCACCAATCCCGACAAGGTCTTTTTCCTTGCAAAAAAGGCCCGGGAATATCTGAACTACGTCTATCCCGGCAATGTGGGCCTCGCGGAGGTCGACACACTGTGCCCGGAATGCGGCAATATTCTCATTCAGCGCCGCGGTTACCAGGTAAGGAAGGTGGGAATTATCAACGGCGCCTGCTCTTCATGCGGCCGCATTATCAGCTTCCCGTTATAGACATAAGGCGGGAATTGCCGACAGCGCCTGCTCCGCCTGCGGCCGCATTATCAGCTTCCCGTTATAGACAAATGAGGACCGAATAGTTGACATAAATCGTACGATTGTGTATAGTACGCATCGTCGCATTCCCCTGTAGCTCAGTTGGTAGAGCGGGTGACTGTTAATCACTAGGTCGGCAGTTCGAGTCTGTCCGGGGGAGCAACACAGAGCCGACACCCATCAGGGTGCCGGTTTTTTTTATCAGCTCTATTTATAATGTCCCGGACCAGTTCCATTCAAACTCCTCGCCAGAGTCCCACCAAAGTATACCCTTGCGTTCGATATCGCTTATGGTATAATACCTCATTCGTGATCAATTGAGACGAACACCGAATGCGAATTGGGAAAAAGTAATGATGATTTTTGATCAAAACACTTCCGAATCATTGCAGGAAATTCAGAGACTCCTGTCCGTTAAACATTGTGAATACGACATGGTTAAGTCGTCTATTCCGGCCGATACACATCCAGGAGGCGATACATGAGCAAAACCAGCAACGGCGCAAATCTCGGCTTTGAGAACCAGATGTGGGCCGCCGCCGAGGGCAAAGGCGGCGGTGAGTTCTACACTCCCCGTTGCGTTGTTACTATCCTCGTTAAAATGATCGAACCGTACAAGGGCCGCGTGTACGATCCCTGCTGCGGTTCGGGCGGCATGTTCGTTCAGAGCGAGCGCTTTGTGGAAGAGCACGGCGGACGTCTGGGTGACCTTGCAATCTACGGCCAGGAGTCCAACTCCACCACGTGGCGGCTGGCCATGATGAATCTGGCCATCCGAGGACTGGACGCCAACCTTGGCGGTCAGCATGCGGACAGCTTTCACAACGACCTGCACAAAGAACTGCGGGCCGACTTTATCCTCGCCAATCCGCCTTTCAA